>CBDVBS010000579.1:0-2348 GCA_965372275.1 uncultured bacterium
TATCGGCGAAGACGCCGAGTAGCGGTGGCACACGGAAGTAAGCGGTGGCACACGGGAATCAGAGAATATTAAATACATAATTCCATTCCTTCTTACTGGAGCGCTGGCTTCCAGCCGGCATGTATTCAATTCCAAAGCCCAATCATCCATTTTATTGCTATAATCCAACCGTGAATATTCTCGAAGCAAGGCATAATCTCATCCGGAAAGCCAAAGATGCAGGTATCGTTAATGCCGAGCGTAAAGCTCACTATATATTCGAGCATTACACCGGTTTAGCGTTGGAAGATATCTATCTCTACTGTGACGAATATCAGCTCCAGCCGTGGAAATATGCCCAGATGATTCGGGCGGTGAACAGGTTGATAAAAGGCACACCGGTGCAGCTCATCATCGGTTACACCCATTTCTATGACCACGTCTTCCTCTGTAAAAAAGGCGTACTCATCCCCCGTCCGGAAACCGAGACCCTTGTGGATACCGCTATCTCCGAGATAGACAAAATGAAGGGGCCCCTACGAATCCTCGATCTCTTTACCGGTTCCGGAGTTATCGCGATAAGCCTGGCAAAAGCCCGTCCCCGGCACGAATACATCGCAACGGATCTGTCACGGAAAGCAATCAATCTTGCGAGTAAGAACGCCTCACGACTTGATGCTCCCATCGAATGCCGTACAGGGGATATGTTTTCCCTCCTCAAGCCCGGCGGTGATGGGTTTGATATAATTACTGCAAACCCGCCGTATATTCCATCGAAGGATTTAAAAAACCTGCCGTTGGATGTACGCTCAGGCGATCCGGAGCAAGCCCTGGACGGTGGAAGGGACGGTTTGATATTCCACAAACGCCTCGCGTGTGAAGCGGGGAAGTGGATTAACCCGGGTGGATGCCTTATCGTAGAGATGGGATTCGACCAGCGTAATCCTGTGAAAGCAATATTCAAGCCGAAGAAGCTTGAGTTCATCAAGGACTTGTGGCGTAAGAACCGGGTTTACATCGCGAGGTATTGACGGTGAAGCAATGAACATTACCGAAGAAGATATCGAACATATGATGCAAGCGGCCTTGGATGCAAGGGCGGGAGCATACGCGCCATATTCAAAATTCGGGGTGGGTGCCGCCGTGCTTACCGGCAAACGAAAAATTTACACAGGCGCGAATATCGAGAATGCGTCTTACGGACTTACTATCTGTGCCGAGCGTATGGCTATCGGCGCGGCGGTGAACGCGGGTCATTCGGATCTGCAGGCGCTTCTCGTAGTTGGTGGAAATATCGAGGAGGCCGACAGATCGCGGCGTATGACCCCTTGTGGTGCGTGCCGCCAGGTTATGGCGGAATTCATGAGCGACGACGCGGTGATAATCTCTGCCGCACTTGACGGAAGCCATGAGTCGGTTATCCTCAAAAACCTTTTGCCCAAAGCATTCAAGCTGGAGGAATTCTGAGATGAGCACAAGGGATATCCTCATGTTGGTTGTCAGTTTCTTAGTGGTCGGCGGTGTTGTACTGATGAGCCAGAGACTTCACAAGCAGGGCGCACCGCTTCTCTACACACGAAAAATAGTGCACGTGGTGGTCGGATGCTGGATAATCCCCTCAATGCTCCTGTTCGACCATTCGTGGGTTGCGGCGATTCCTTCCATGCTCGCCGTAATCGGGAACACCGTAAGCCACTTCACCGGGATAATCGGCGCCATCGAATTGAAGGAGGCGAAACCCAATTACGGCACTCTTCTCTATCCCGCCTCGTTCGTAATCGTCCTGCTCGTTTTCTTCCCGACATACAACCCTTACTGGTATGCGGGAATGCTCGGCATCCTTATCATGACATTCGGTGATACGGCGGCGAGTCTTTATGGGCGCAAATACGGCAAAGGGAAATATACGATCATGGATGAAACGCGGACTATTGAGGGAAGTATGGCGATGCTCATCACCACTTTCATCATCGCGTTTATCATATTTGCCCCCTGGAACCTGACCGGGCTTTCAGTGATGGGGAACCTGATATTAGCGCTGATGGTGGCAACCGTGGCAACGGTGCTGGAAGCTATCTCCATACGCGGCTGGGACAATTTTCTTGTCCCCATCGGCTCCGCATTTTTCACTGTGTTGATACTGAAGATGGTTTCCTGAATATTGTAACCCGGCATTCTGATGCCGGGAATTAATTCTTATTGAATGTAATGGGCTGATGTGATGTCGAGGCTACAACTCTCGATAAAAATGGGTTCCAATGCTTACTCCGCCAACCGCTTCAGCATTTTGGAGTACTTCCTGTTCGTATTCTCAAGAGCCTTTTTCAGCTTTTTGCGCCTCTTTTTGTCCCTGACTGGGGTTATGATCA
>CBDVBS010000580.1:0-2344 GCA_965372275.1 uncultured bacterium
TCATATATTAATATGATAAAATGCCCGACAGAATCCAGGGGAGGTTCGACATGATTCGTTTAGGCCACGTTATAACCGCGATGGTCACCCCGTTCGAAGACACGGGACGCATCTCGGAATCCAAATTAGTCAACCTCATACGTCATCTCGAAGACAACGGTACCGATACAATACTCATCGCCGGCACCACGGGCGAATGCCCGACTATCAGCCACGATGAATATATCTGGCTTACGCGTACCGTACGGGAGATCGTACGTCCCGGCACCAGGGTTATGGCCGGGGCATCGACGAACAATACCGCCCGTTCGGTGGAGACGGCACGCATCGCCGCCGATGCCGGGATGGACGCACTGCTGCTGGTGTCGCCGTACTACAACAAACCGCCCCAGGACGGTCTTTATGCCCACTTCACCGCGATAGCTGAATCGACCCCACTGCCATGTATCATATATAACATACCGGGACGTACCGGTGTGCGCGTCGAGGGCGAGACAATGCGTCGCCTGGGCGAGGTCGATAATATCATCGGCGTGAAGGAAGCCACCGGCAGTCTCGAATCGGTTAGCGAAGTGCGCCGCATGTGCGGGCCGGATTTCGCGATCTATTCAGGGGATGATGCCCTGACATTGCCGATGCTGTCCGTCGGAGCATGCGGGGTTATTTCCGTGGCGAGTCATCTTGTCGGTAAGCAAATCAAGGAAATGATCACGGCATTTGTTGACGAATCGAATTACATACGAGCTATGGATATGCATTTCAACCTGTGGGATTTGTTCAAGGTGCTTTTCATCGCAACGAATCCGATCCCGGTCAAATATGCCTGCAACCGTATCGGCCTTGATGTCGGCGGCTATCGTCTTCCGATGGTCGACCCTACGGCCGACCAGAAAGCAAAGATCGACGAAGTGCTGAAGAAGTATGGGCTGATTGAATAGAAAGATGATTATGGTTTTTGCTTTTAATATGCTGATTCTTCAATAATGTCAGAGTACAGCTTTTCCAGAATATCGCTGGGTTCATCTGGATTATCGATTATCTCTTTCATTTCCAGAAGGAATGTTGCCCTGAAATCAGGGGCTAATGCTCGGACTAATTTGTCCCCGTTACCTTCAATTTCACCAGGGATCGCTTGCTCTGATTGCCATATCTTTGAATGTTTCAAAAGGAGCATTTTGAAATGCTGGCCCAAATTAACGGGGTTACGTTTCATTGTTACATTCATAAGAAGATTTAGAATATCTCGTTGAATACGAGGACGACCAGACGGGACATCAGGGAATTCACCATTCCAATTTTCATCTGATATCGATCTGAGCCCAAGGACGAGATAATCAACATACTCTGTATCTTTGTATTGCCGATCTTCGTATGATATGTGGTGAATAGCTTCGTATAAGAAAGACATGCGGCAATCAAATGGCGTGTTTACAATGGCTTCCATCAGTGAAGAATCTTCAACTGAAGCCCTTAACAGGTTGTAATACAGTTCCGGTGTTAGTGCGTTTCGGATGAAATCGTGATTGTCGATAATAATATCTGGTGATATCAACTTGTGAGCATTTTCATTAGTAGATACTTCTTTCAGAGTAGCCAAAACAAACGCAACGTTAGGGTACTTATAATTGAGCTTGAATAAGACAGGGAGCAAATCCCAAGAAATCAAAAGGTTTGCATATTCGACAACTGTCTCCTTTGCCGGAGCATTTAACCCCGGTTCCCTCATTAGCTTGAGATATACATTGTGTCCTTGATCAGGGCCAGCACAGTCTTTGAATGAGCCACTGAATTCGCTAAAGTAACGGTGAATCAGCAAAATGCATACCGCTGCAACCATAGGGTTCGGCACCGGCTCATTGAAATTGAGGTATTCTTTAACAGGGCCTTCTTTCGTAAGTTTCGACATAGCATCACCTGCGAATGGGACATCTTCTGCTAAGGACTGAAGAATAGAAACAGCGGCAATCCACTTCTGGTGGTCACGAGTTTGATCACCCTTAATGAAAGCAATAATACCCTTCAGGATTGAATCAATGTCAGTAATTACATCATTCTTCTTGAGAAGCTCTATTAGCTTAGACCAGTCATCATCAAAATGTCCTTGACCAGCTAAACTGATTAGCAATTCCTGTATTCTCTGTGGTCGCTTGGGTAATAAAAGGTGAGCAATTTTTGAGTACTCATCATTATTAGATGCTATTTTCATTGCCTCAATATAGTGCCCCTCTATCCCGCCCATCCGAAACTGCTTGGCGATTTCAGGAAACTCAGTATTCATTTTCTTTAGAATGACACTAAGACTCTGAAGCCAAGGTTTAATAAGCGGGATAGCCTCATTATTGTC
>CBDVBS010000581.1:0-2344 GCA_965372275.1 uncultured bacterium
GGGACTGTCCCAAGTCTTCGCGGGGACTGTCCCAAGTCTTCGCGGGGACTGTCCCCATTTACTTACACAACGACCTCTTTGACCTTACGCCCCTCTTCACGGCGAACCCTCCGCAATATCTTGCGCATCTCCGCCGGGGTGAGCTTCCCGAACGTGTCATCGTCAATCATCATCACCGGCGCGAGTGAACAGCATCCGATGCATGCAACCGTGAACAGCGTGAAAACTCCATCCCCGGTTGTCCCCCCGACCTCGATACCCAGTTCATCCTGGATCGTATCGACGAGCATCTTGGCGTTCGACACATGGCACGCCGTCCCGACGCATATCCGCACGATATGCTTGCCCATCGGGGCTAGACGGAATTGGCTGTAGAACGTGATTACGCCGTAGATTTTGGATTCGGGGATGTTCGTTACGCTGGATATGTACTTGATTGCGCGACGTGGTATGTAACCGAAGTGATCCTGCGCGGATTGCAGCAGCGGTATAAGCTCACCGGGAGCGCCGTCGTAACGCCACAGGCGATAGGTGAAATCCTTCTCTTGATCAACCATCTCTCTGTTCCTATTCTCGGCCTCCGGTACTGCATGATCCTTACCTTGAATTTAAAACGGTGGAACTCGGCCCACCGTAATATATACATCTAAAATCGCTAACCGATCCCCTCCAAATGAAACAAGGCACATAAGCCCTAATCGATCAGCTTGATTACCTTGGCTTCCTTAACCCTGAGCACGCCGTCTATCTGGTTCAGTTTCTCGATGATCCGGTGCGGTTTGCCGATTGCGCCGGTGTCATGAATAAGTCCGACCAGCTTTGTGCCATCGTCGATAACATCGCAGAAGAGAACTTCGTCGATGAAGAACACCGTGGTGAAGATCTGCTGGATGGCATTCTTGTCGATATCGATGATGATATAGCTCGATGTGCCGCGGCTTGCCTGCGCGCCGCTATCCGCCGGATCCTTCACCGTCTTCCGGTAGATCTTAATAAATTCATCGACGTGACGATCGAGCTTCGGCCGCTCAACTGGTGATACCGAAACGACTTCCACGCCAACAACCGCGCGCACTTTTTCGAAAAGTTCATTGATCCCTTCCTGTGATGTTGAATGGGCAAGGATGATAATATCAACATCGCCGCGTACCGCATCAGCCGACTGGACGCCTTCGATGGCGTTAAGCTCGTTGTAGATGTCCATGCTCCGATCGATGTCACTGATACGGATCGTAAGATAGGCGCTGACTGATTCACGCATTCCGCCTTCTTCCACGGCGGTTTCAACTTTCGCGTCGAGCGTTGTATAACCCGGCTTCAGTTCGTTGAGAGCCTTCACTAACTCGCTGATCTCGAAAGGCTTGTCAAGGTAGCCGGTGTTCGGCTCTTCGATTGCCGTCTGTTTGAATAAATCGTTTCCAAAACCGGTGATAACAAGTACCGGCAGATCCGGAAATTCACTCTTGATAACTTTAAGGATTTTCAACCCGTCGATGTCCGGCATAAAGATATCGGTTATGAGGTAATCGTAACCGATTCCCTTCTCCCGCGAGGCGTGAAGCTCGTGGATAGCGGAAATACCATCGGGACAGGCAACGCAGGTGAATCCTTCCTGGGTAAGTCCGAATGTCAGGTTACGTCTGATTTCAGCTTCATCATCGATTATTAACACACGTTTGCCCATTTATCTCTCCTTGAAATTGTGGACAAAAACTCTTTGTGATTTCTATCACAACCTCGAATATACACCAAACCTCAACCATCCTCAAATGCAGGGCGGAATTGTAACATCTATCATTGTTTTAAACAAGTGCCTTAAGGATAAACAACCACTAAATCCCTGCCCGATTTTAATGAAGTTCAGAATGATTTAATTCATTACGTTTTTCATCAAAAACCCCTTAATGAGCAACTAAACCATGAACCGGTCACATCTTACTTACCGACTCCAATCCGGGAACCTTTCCTAAAAAGGTCATGTTTATGCTTGAAAAATAGCAAAAACAGCGATTTTCGCGTGAAATGTTCTTGATATGGCGCTTTTATCGTGATAGGATTACCAACGCCATTTAGATTCGGAAAGGGAAACTTGCAGATTTGGGCGCAAGCGGAAGGCTTGCCGGCGTGATGCCCACGTCAGGTAACTGACTGGGTTTTTTTAATGGAGAGAGGACAGCCTTATGGAAAGAGGTCACCACGTAGTATTGGTGAGAGTCCCTCTACAGGCCTTTAACTGAATAGAAGGAGACGGACTACGGCCTTGGGAAGGGCATAGAAAGTCTACATATCCACGAGCCGTATTCCGATTAGGGCTATGAAATACTGGCGAAAACCGTTAGATCTC
>CBDVBS010000582.1:0-2335 GCA_965372275.1 uncultured bacterium
CGGCTCCACATTCGCATCTAACAACAGTGCATAAGGTCTGGAGGTTCAATGATGAGGAAGCATTCAAATTGCTGTTTATGGGGGCTTCTCATCTTTATCTTTAGTAGTGGATGCAGCACCGCCGATAATCCATCCACATTGAATCCGGATCCGGGTTTATTTGTGGGACAGAACGATTCGTGGGGCAGCAGGGAAATCCTCGGACGCTACCATATCGTCATGGATGGTCCTGAAACATCGCCAATGGTAGTCCCCATCCGGGACGCCGATGTCGATAAAAAGTTCCTGAACCCCGTGGCATTCGGCCTTACATGCAAGATAGTGGGCTTTGAACAGGACCCTATGTGCCCGGATGACCCGGCGGCGGGAGATATTGATTACGAAGTAAAAATTACGAATCCCACGGGTATTGATTATTACGATATCTGGCTTGGTATTACCGACGGGCATGGTGGAGAGATGCCCGACCCGGACGGTTGGGCGACACCGGGAGCATTCGAGAACAAGCTGCCCTATATCGGCTTCGCCACGGATACCCCCGAATGTTGCCTGCCGGCGGGGCAATCCGACACCCGTACCCGGTTATGGAAAAATCCCTGCAACAATTCACCCATATTCATCGAAGTAATTCTCACCGGGACCCCGGGTCATGAATCTGAAACGCCGAATGTAATAACCCCTGACCCACCGTTAATCGAAATCCCGGTTCTGAACCCACCGGCGAACGTGAACATCCGGGCTTATGTGCACGACCACCAGGATGACGCGATTGTAACCGCCGATTTCGAAGGGCTTGGGATCGGCTACGTAGCATCGCTCTTTGATGACGGTCACCACGGCGACGGCGAGGCTTCAGACGGCCTCTTCGCCACCGGTAATCTGCCGTATATCTCAGTACCCATCGGCAGCTACGAGGTCTGGCTTAAAGCGGTATCCCCGGGAGACATCGTGAAGGTATATAATCGCACCAAAGTCCACATAAAACACTTGGATGCAAGTTGGAGCGAACCTGTTTCGGTTGATTACGGAGGACCGAATCGTCAGTTTGGTATGAGTCAGGCGGCATTCGATTCAACCGGACGGCTTCATATTGCCTGGATGTTCCGATTCGACTGGGGAGGGATTTATGTTCATTTCATTATGTACAGGAGCTGGTTCGATGGTGAATTCAGCGATAGTTTGGCTCTCAACGGAGATTTCCTGATAGATGGCGGGGATTTCGAGTATATCGCCAACCCGCAGTTAATCGTCACTCCGCAAGATGATGTCTATGTTTTCTGGCATCAATGGGATCCCGTTCGCGACTGGGACCTTGCGATGTACAGCGCGTACCTGCGTGATGGTGAATTGACCTCGGCGGTACGGATTGACGGCGATTCACCGGGTTCCATCTGCAGCCCCCAGGCGGCATTCTGTTCTGATGGAAAGATATTCCTCGTCGCCGAACGTAACCGCGATAATGAAAAGGGAATATGCATAACACAGACTGTATCCGGTTCAAACAACTGGGTACCTACCACGCTGCTTATGTCCTCAGGCACGGCGGAAGTTTTTAACCTGAATAACCCCGGCGGTTTCACGGCGGGAGTCGACGATACGCTACTTTTGGCATTCCAGAAATATGAAGATCCGTGGCCTGATTCAAATATATTTTTCACAACCATTGACCCGGACACATTGCAGTATACCGAACCTGTGAGGGTAAGCGATCCTGATATTCTTGAGGATACGGAGCGACGCCCCTCCCTCTGGCTCGATCCATCCGGAATAATCGGTATTGCCTGGGAGGGTGTTAAGTATCCCGAAACACTCGGAGCCTCTTACTATGATTTGAGCTTCGACGGCGGGGTAACATGGGGAGAAGATCTATTATTGCCCACCGGCGAAATTCTTCACTCGATTCACCCGTTGGTTAAACCGCTCGGCAGCGGCATATGGGGAGTTGTGTATAATTATGACCACAAGAATTTCTTCATGCTCACCTACGATGGCGGGGAAACATTCTCGGAGCCGGAAATCATCCCATCGATCGGGAGCAGGCAGTTCCCCAATTTTGTCGTCGGGGATAATTACGAAACATGGCACACCTGGCGCTCGAATTACGCCGGCACGGACTACAATATCTTCCTGAGCAGAAGGTACTATTAACAGACACTAATCTCAGATATCCCCTGCCCGATATCCGGAAAAGCTCAATATCATCAATCTAATAAGCAGGTTGCACTTTCGATTTACTGTGAAATATTGTAATATATACATACCACTTGATATCGGAGGAGCAAGATGTTTCGCTTCACCTCTTTTTTGGCGACAATCCTTTTCCTCGCTTTGTTCG
>CBDVBS010000583.1:0-2322 GCA_965372275.1 uncultured bacterium
GATGGGAATCCGGCAACGCCAAGCGGGATAACCGCGGCTTCGCAGCCACCGGTGATCATCCTCTCCGCACGCCCGCAGCGGATGTCGCTACAAGCGAGGCCTATGGCATGCGTTGATGACGCGCAGGCGGAGACCGTGACATAGTTGGGACCCTTCATCCCAAATTCCATCGAGATAAGACCCGCCGGCATGTTAACGATGCTTGCCGGAATATAGAACGGGCTCACGCGCCTTGGCCCCTCCTCGATGAGCTTCTGGTGATCACGGGAAAATACTGTCAGCCCGCCAATGCCCGTGCCAATTGCAACGCCGAACAGGTCGGGATCATAGTCCCCTTCCTTAAGGCCGGAGTCTTCGAGCGCCATACGTGCCGATGCTATCCCATAATGACTGACCGGGTCCTGGCGCTTCACGGATTTAGCGTCCCAGAAGTCGGTGGGAGTGAAATCGGTTACTATGCCGCCAATATCGGTATCATAGCCCGTTGTATCGAAGGACTCGATCTTCCTGATGGATGAGTTACCCTCAAGAAGGTTCTTGAGATATACTGCTTTCCCCACGCCGAATGGGGTAACACACCCAATTCCTGTAATTGCTACCCTGCGGTTTTCCATTCTTACCTCTGCATTTCCTTATTACTAAATAAAATCAAGCTGGCCCGCGAACCGGCTGCTCGACCTTCAAATATCTTCTAATACATCACTCCACCGCCATTGAAATGAAGCTCCTGCCCGTTAAGGTAGGCTGCTTCATCGCTGACGACGAAATGTATGTACTTAGCCACTTCACCCGGCTGGGCGAAACGTCTCAGGGGTATCCTGCCCAATAATTCCTTGCGGCGTGAATCGGACAGGCTCTCGAGCATAACCGTTTCGACAATGCCGGGTACAATGACATTCGATGTGATGTTCCTTCTTCCGAGTTCGAGTGACATGCTTCTGGAGAAGCCCTGAAGCCCCGACTTACTCGCCGCATATACGCTCTGCCCGGGACTCCCTGCCCAGGCGGCGGGGCTCGAAATGAAGATCAAACGTCCCCATCTCTTTTTCAGCATATGTTTCACGCATTCTTTCGAGAGGAAAAATGTGCTGATAAGATTAACCGTGAACAGCTCCTCGATATCTTCCTCCGCGAGCCGGACGAGAAATCCCTCTAAATTGGCCCCCGCATTGTTGATCAGAATATCCGGCGGGCCAAGCCTTTCGGCTACCGCATCGATGAACTTCGGGATTTCAGCTAAGTTCCTCAGGTCGCAGCAAAATGTATCGGACCTGCCGCCCAGCTCCTCGATCTGCTCGGAAACTTCCCGCGCCCGCTCTTCGTGCTCGTTGTAATGCACGGCGACCGCAGCGCCCGCGCGTCCGAGTTCAAGGGCGGTGACGCTGCCGATTCCTCCCGATGCGCCGGTGACGATGGCGACGTGCCCTTCAAGATCGCAAAACCGCGTGGTATCAGGCATCCTTGGCACCCCCGCCGACAGCCTTCAGGTTCTCAATATCCCCGGGTTTACCGAAATTGACGGTGATTACTTCGCCGCCTTTCGGGACGATACGCTTGTTGAGGCCGGTCAGCACCCTGCCCGGGCCGGTCTCGACAAAAGCGTCCAACCCCTGGTCAAGAAGATACTCGACCGATTGCTGGTAAAGCACCGGATGGTCTATCTGCTTCGCGAGCAGGGCCGGGATCGACGCGGCGTCGGGATAAGGCTCGGCGTCGTAGTTTGCGATTACCGAAATCCCGGGTTCGTTGAACCGCGTCTTCTCAAGATGAACCTTGAATCGCTCAACAGCCGGGAGCATCAGGTGAGAATGGAATGGAGCGGATACGTTGAGCATCACGCACTTCTTCGCATCCAGCGTTGGCGCAATTTCGCACGCGCGTTCAACGGCACCCTTCGATCCCGATATGACGATCTGCCCTGGACCGTTATAGTTGGCAATGTCGAGAATTTCGGTTCCCCGTGCCTTATCGATAAGTATGCCCGCCTGAAATCCGGTCAGTCCCAGGACGGCCGCCATTGCGCCTTCGCCGGCAGGACATGCTTCCTGCATCAGCCGGCCGCGTTCCCTAACGAGTCGAAGGGCGTCCTCGAAGCTCACTGCTCCAGCGGCGCATAACGCGGTATATTCACCGAGTGAGTGCCCGACCAGGAAATCGGGTTTGATCGATGTCTCCTCTTCCAGCACGCGGAATGCCGCGTAACTTACGAGGAGTAGTGCCGGCTGGGCGTTCTGCGTCTTGGTGAGATCTTCAATCGGTCCTGATTCCACGAGTTTCGCCAGGTCGAATCCCAGCACTTCATTAGCCCTGTCAAAAAGCTCG
>CBDVBS010000584.1:0-2321 GCA_965372275.1 uncultured bacterium
GTGCCGCCGACGCGACCCAGCTCAGCGAGGAAGAACTCATCCACCGCTGTTGCCTGGGAGAGAGTGAAGCGTGGAAGATTCTCTACGAACGCTTCTACTCCTATATCTTCCATCTCGTTAAGGGAAAGAACTACCATTTCACTATGCAGGACACTCAGGATATCACACATGAGGTGTTCCTGGACCTGCTCAAGGGTATCAATTCCTTCCAGAAGAAGTCCATCCTCAAGACCTACATCCACTCACTGACCCTCAACAGGGTCAGGCAGCACTTCCGGAAGAACCTGACCATCAAGCGGGGGGGAACCGTCGAGAAAATCAGCCTCGATGATGTCGATATCGACCTCGCCGACCAAAGAACGATTTCACCCGACTTTGCCATCATGCGCAAAGAGGAAATCCTCAACTTGCGCGGTATGCTGATGGAATTGCCGGAGACCTTGAGGAAAGTGATTCAGCTTCGCTACGAGAAGAACTACAAGTACAAAGAGATCGCGGATGAAATGGATATCCCCGAAGGCTCCGTAGGAGCACTCATCCAGAAAGCGCTTTTGCAGCTACGCGATTTAATCGGCCCGGAAAATTAAGTTTAAGTATCTTATCCACGCATGTCATGGATATTATTCCGGAACCGCTCCGGGGCGATTTTGTGTGCGGTTACGGGTGGTATTGTGAATTACTGTGACAAACTCGAATCAGAAGGCCTGCTCATAAGGCTCTTAGATAAGGAACTCGACCCGAAAGGTGAGGATGAATTATTAGACCACCTTCGATCCTGTCCTGATTGCCTGGCCAAGATAGCACAGTTGTTGCTTACCGAGCAGCAATTGGAAGAGCTCTTATCCAGCGGGGAAGGAATGTTCCCCGATACCCAGCCTGAAGCCGAGACAGAAGGTCCCTACGAGCTTCCCCCCGACCTGGTTGTTAAAGAGGATGAAATTGTATCAGAAGACCCCCTTGATGAGATAATCGGGCTGATCTCCGTCGACGACCTCCCGGTAGGCGCACAACTTGAACAAAACATCTATGACGACACGGGAAAACTCCTCGTCGGGAGTAATACCCAACTGAGCACAAAGCTCATCGACAGCATCAAGCGGCGTGGTATCACAATGGTCACGATACGTCCCACGAAGACCACCATTGACACCGCGTATATCCGGGAAGCCAGGGCGTTCACCGGCAAACCCGACAGGGAATTTTACATTGCGCTCGCCAAGGGCGGCGCACCGGTGAATGTGTCCGTGATCGCCAAGCAGGTGGCCGTTGAATCATTGAAGAAGGCGTTCAGCAATACCGGGATGAACACATCGATAGATATCGATGAAGTCCGGGACACCTGCGAGGATGTCGTCGGCGAACTCATCGATGATGATATTGTCAGCCCGAGCATTGTTGACATGTATCTCATCGACTCCTCGCTCTATCATCACAGCATCAATGTATTGGTCACGTTCACCAGCATCTGCTCGGCGATGGATCTCCCCGTGGGTACCGTTAAGGCATATGCCGTCGGCGCGATGCTGCATGATATCGGCAGGATATTCCTTCGAAAAGTCGCGGTGAAGGAAAGAATAGGTGATCTCAATATTGACAGGGTGCACTCAGAAGCGGGATATAAATATCTGCGAAGCATTGGCGGTCTTGACGAGGGAGTGCTCACAATAGTACGCAACCACCACGAGCGTTTCGACGGCAAGGGTTTCCCCAGGGGGATCGACGGCGAGGAGCTTGGTTTCTACGGGCAGGCCCTGGTGCTCGCGAATTACTACGATAACCTCACATGGGATCGATCAGGGGAAATGAAGGCTAATTTCCACCAGGCCGCGAAGGCGATCATCCAGCAGGGACGTAAGCTTGTGGATAATCATGTGGTTAATGCATTCCTCAACATCTTCGGCCACTACCCGCCGGGAAGCTGGGTCGAACTCAACTCAGGCCAGGCGGGGCTGGTTGTGCAGGGAACACCGTTTAAACCACGTTCACCGATCGTTCATCTATATTATGAGTCGTCGGGCGAACGTCTGCCGGAAGTCATACCCCTCAACCTTTCGGGATCGGGTATGCCGCATATAACCGGCCATTTCACCCCATCGAAACAGATTGCAAAGTAAATATGATGTGTGACGGCGGTATCCCCTCCGGGTAGTGACCTGCCATCGTTATTCCCTCCGTGTGCCACCGCTATCCGGGTCTTCGAGGACAGCGGTGTTCTTATCCGGGTGGCACTGAAAAGCGAGTCCGCGAGCTTATCAGTGTCTTCTTCTGGTGCCACGGACAAACGAGACGGGGCGGAAAAAAGTCATAACCGGACCGATGTT
>CBDVBS010000585.1:0-2318 GCA_965372275.1 uncultured bacterium
ATCGGCGAGGATATCTGGTTCTACGAGGCCAATTACACAAGCGGGCAACTCGAACTCAGCTACACAACCCCTGAGAATCCGTACAAGCAGAAGATGAGCATGTCAGGCGGCATCAAGTTCTACTCCGGTGAAGCGCTGCCTTATATGCTTCGCAATCTTGAATTCGTGGTGGGTGATGTTTATACATTCACCCTGCTCGGCGTGGAAACGATGCACCTTCAGAGCGCCATTGTTGAAGTCGTGAGGGAGGAAATTGTCGAAGTCCCGTCGGGGGTTTACGATTGCTGGAAGGTCGAAATACGCTTGGGCGGAGTGACCTACGAAGCTTGGTACTCAAAGAAACAGCCTCAATTCCTCATCAAATATTATTTCGGTAAAGAGATCGGCATGAAGAACCATACGTAGGGGCTATGGTTCATCTCGTTTTGTTTCTTCAATCACATCGTCATTTTCAGGCGATGTTTCCTTCTCTTTCTTCAATGCAACGGGCATCCATGGTGCAGGTTCGGAAGGTGATGTATCCTCCATTGGTTCATCCCCGGATGCCGGGGCTTCTTCCTCTTGCGGGACTGGCTCGTTGGAAAGTACTGATCTCTCTATCTTGGGTTTCGGTGGTTCTTCATCAGGCGGACCTTTGTCCTTTTCCGGATCGAAGTAGACCTTCGGTTGCAGCGGGAGACCCTCGTAATTGTTGATGTCGATCTTTTCTTCCTTCGCCTTTAGAAGCTCCTTCTCGTCAGTAGCGATTTTCTTAAGCTCTTCCCTGTTGAGGTCGGGAAGCACATCCAGAATATCCATCCTCCCCTCGGCGTCCTTGTATGCGTCGGCCTTTTTACGCATTGTATTGCGGACCCGGAGATTAAGTATCTTCAGGATGCTTGTGATCACCCATACCAACAGGAACAGGCCAAGGAGGGCAAGCGAAACATATGCCAACTCAAGCATTGCTTTGTATGTGCTCTGGCTCAAAGCGGCTATCAAGCTTCGTTTCACCTCCGCTGATGCAATGAAAGAACTGAAATGCTGTTACTTTGGATCTTCCCTTTTCTCCGATTTATCGTCTGCTTTATTCTGCTCTCGATTTGCCTTCTTTTCCGTGGCAAGCAGGAGCATCTTTTCCTTTTCCTTGCCCCAGTCGATATCACTCAACGGCTTATTGTTTTTCTGATCACGTGTCCACATATAGACGCCCACTGCAGCAGTGAGCAGACCGCTTCCCAAGATGATGAGCAGGATCATATAAAAAATTCGTGCGTTATCTGATATCTCACCCAAATTATCACCGTCTCAATCAGACACATCAGGCTGAGTCTTCTCGTCTTCCTCACTCTCGCTGGCTTCCTCACCGGATTCCTCGTCGTTGTCTTCGGCACCGGGCATCGGGCAGCGAGTGTCTTCGATCATACGGTCGTGATAGATGATTCCCTCAAGATGATCTATCTCATGTTGCAGGCAGCGTGCCTCGAGTCCTTTTGCTTCGATCCTTAAGGGATTCAGGTCAATATCATACGCCGCAACAACCACTTGCCGCGCCCGTTCCACCTTGGCATGGTATCCCATATCGCTGAGACAGCCCTCGTCATCGATGATTGCCCCTTCTTTCTCGATGATACGCGGATTGATGATGAGCCGTGACTCAGGCCAATAAATGCTTCGGCGCACATAAGTGATGAAAGGTTCAGCTTCGGGGTCTTCGATATCCTTCTCGATAAGCTGATAGACACCACGCCTGGCTTCAGGATCTTCCGATTCCAGGATCTTCATTGCTTCGTCAGGATCGAGTTCTTCTTCGAGAAGCTCGGGAATACGCATCAGGAACAGGCGTTTATGCACACCGATCTGCACAGCCGAAAGACCGACGCCGTCATACTCCTGCATCGTTTCGTCCATATCGGCGATGAGCTGGTGAAGCTCGTCGTTTACCAGGTTCACCTTCCGACTCGACTTCTTGAGCCTCGGGTCGGGCATCTGTATTATCTCAAGTAGTGCCACTTATAACCGTCCTTTCGCGCATACGAATATTATACAATATGAGACCGTCCGGGAAATAATTATCATTCGGAGTTTTTGCTATTGTAACCCGGCATTCTGATTTCATGTAACCCGGTATTCTGACCTGATGTAACCCGGCATTCTGATGCCGGGAAATAAATCTTAATTCTATAACGCGACTTCAAACCCGGCTGTTTTCAACCAGCTTTGTGAATAAAGTGTATGTAGTCCGTGTGGCACCCTTTTGGAGTCTTCGAACAAAAGGGTGGTCAAGGTAGCTGCTATCAATGGCACATTTTTAAGGCATACAGGCCGCATGTTTAAAG
>CBDVBS010000586.1:0-2312 GCA_965372275.1 uncultured bacterium
CCGACCTCGCACGCTCACAGGCGCACGGAGGGTGACCCTCCGGGTAACCCCTACGTAAGACTTGCCGTGTCAGCCAAAGCTATATAATGGCGAAAGTCGAAGGTCACTCGCCACCAATTAAATGCGATGCAACTTTACGTACGCCGGTTATTACATCGGCGATTTCCCGGTCGCCGAAAGTCGGGGCGAGTGGGATATAGACTAATCGTTCAGCGATGCTTTCAGTTGCGGGGCACATGCCGCGCTGATACTTAACTTCGCCTTTATAATGCGGGCAGGTGAACGGGCAGCCTTCCTTCGTGGCGGTGCTCATCGCGAGTACTTGCGGCCAGGTGTCGTAGATCGTCCCGCCGTACATCCGGCTTGTGTCGATATTCTCGGCATTCAATGCATTAACGAATTTCCCGGCAATTTCGCCGGTATGTGTATAAAAAATAACACTCGCGCCGATATCCTCAGCGCCGTCGGGGATTCGCCTGAATGTCAGCCCGTCGATATCTCTTATACCCTTGAGTATCTCCTGCTTCGCGTTTTTCATGCTTGCGATAATGCCATCGAGTTTTACGAGTTGCACGATTCCCACTGCACCCGCGAATTCGCTCATCCTCAGGTTCTCGCCTATAAACGGCGTACCGCCCTCGAATTCACGCAGGTTGCCATGGTCATGATAGCGAACAGCCCTATGGAAAAGGTCTTCATTGTCGGTGATTACAAATCCGCCCTCGCCGGTTGTAATGAGCTTATTCATCTGCAGGCTGAAGACGCCAATCTCCCCTATTGTGCCCACCTTCCGTCCCTTGTAACTCGCCCCGAAGGATTGAGCGCAGTCCTCAAGCACGGCGACACCATGCCGCTTCGCGATCGGGAGTATTGCATCCATATCACACGAGACGCCCTGTAGATGGACAAGCATTATCGCCTTAGTTCGCTGAGTTATTTTTTTCTCCAAATCAACGGGATCAACATTGAGCGTGTCATCAACCTCAACAAAGATCGGCACCGCTCTTGCCGAGACAACCGCGCTTACGCAGGCGATGAATGTATATGCCGGAACGATCACCTCGTCGCCCGGACCAACCCCAAGAGCAACGAGCGCGGCTTTCAGGGCGGCCGTGGCGGAGGAGACGCCGAGAGCGTGCCTGATAGCAAAATATTCTTCAAGGGATCTCTCAAACCCCGAAACTTTCCCCAACAGGTCGGGCCCGTAATACCTGAACGGCGACTTGTGCTCGATAACCTCGATCAACGCCCTCTTCTCTTCCTCGCCCATAACCAGCGCGCCCGGATATGGCGGCGGCAGGGGTTTGTCGCGGACGGGCTTACCGCCATCGATTGCAAGTTTCTCAATCATTTAAGTCATTACCTCGATGCCAAATAGCTTTGCGGCATTTTTACCTAAGATCATTTCCTTCTCGGATTCCCCTATATCGGAATAAATAACCTTGCCGATCTGGGGAACCGGGGACAGGAACGGCACATCCGAACCATAGAGTACCTTTTCAGCGCCAACTTCATCAACCATCATCTCAATCACCCCCGGGTAAAGACGGGATGAGGCAGTGTCAAGGTAAACATTCGGGAATTCCTTTGCCACAACAACAGCCTCAAGGATGCCGTCATACTCTCCACCTGAATGTCCGATGATTAATATTGCGTCGGGATAACTATCCGCAATGTCTAAAAATAGTGACGGCATGCAGAATTCGAGAAGGGGGTCATTATACCTCAAGCTGTTCCAGGTATGTATGAGAACAGGGACCTTCCGCTCGGCGGAAAATTCCCAGACTGGTTCATACCGGGGATCGTCCGGGAATAACTGGTCGCAGTACGGGTGAATCTTGATACCCCTGAATCCGAATTCATCGAAGCAGCGGTTCAGTTCGCTTTCGACATGTTCAGGATAGTTTGCATTGACCCTTGCGTACCCGACGAATCTCTCAGGATACGAGGCAACAGCCTGGGCGACAACATCGTTGCCGAACGGGATAATGTTGCCCAATGTGCTGATTGCAACCGAATTGATACCGACCCTGTCGAGCACGGTAACGAATTCATCGGCGCCGGCATTGGGAATATGAAAGCCCGGGTCCGGCCCGAAGTGCCCGTGGCAATCAAAGATGAAGCGGTCCTTTAAGGGCTTCCCCTCATTCGCGGTTTTTACAAAATAATCCATCATGCCATCCTATTTCAGAATGATGTAATCGCCATCTCTTGTAAACCTCTCCTGCACACCGTTGACCGTTACATTCTTCACACCGGGGGCGAATATTTTCATTCCCTCGGTATCCGATTCGGTAGCGATTTCAAGTATG
>CBDVBS010000587.1:0-2298 GCA_965372275.1 uncultured bacterium
CGATGGTTCCAACGTTAACGTGCGGCTTCGTCCTCTCAAATTTCTCCTTGGCCATGGTTCTTTTCTCCTTGACCTTGCAAAGTTCTTTATTATTTTTTGCCCCATCAACGCCGGCAATGCGTTCCAGAGACCTGAAATTAAGAGATCCACTCGAATCTCTGAATATCCTCTAATAAGCCCATGAGCGGACTCGAACCGCTGACCTCTTCCTTACCAAGGAAGTGCTCTAACCACCTGAGCTACATGGGCAGACCCAGGAAGAAGCGGGAGACGGGATTCGAACCCGCAACAACCAGCTTGGAAGGCTGGGACTCTACCAATTGAGTTACTCCCGCGCCTGTGCGAATGCTGGTGGAGGGGGTAGGATTCGAACCTACGTAGGCGTAAGCCGGCAGATTTACAGTCTGCTCCCTTTGTACCACTCGGGCACCCCTCCATGAATAAGCCGACGACCCGATTCGAACGGGTGACCGGCTGATTACAAATCAGCTGCTCTACCCCTGAGCTACGTCGGCCTGACGCCCCGCTCGACCTTGGACTGAAAAAGCCCTTAAGCCGTGGTTTTACTCTGTATCTATCAAAGTGCAAAGGGCATAAAGACAGCTTCGCCCTCATAAAAGGACAAGCGAGAAATTTATCACAAGGTTGGCCACTTGTCAACTTAAACGAACAGGTTAACCGGAAATTTCCCGGAAAATGCCTGTTTTCTTCATTTTTCCGCCCTTTATCCACTCCCATGGGAATATACAGAAATTTCCTGAGCTATCTGTATAACTCAATGATTTCACTCCTTCACGGATTTCATTCTATAACCGATAGGGGAATTTTTCTTTGAGGGATTTCACAATCAGTATCGCAAAAAGCATAAAGAAACTCTGGATTTCCTGTAGGTTACTTTTCGTAAAAGAACAGGTAATCAACTTTTACACATGGATCGGCTCCACCGGTGAAGACGAATATATGATCCGCCCATTCTGTCCGTAGTTTCTCGATATATTCCTCGACCGTCGGCGGATCGTAAAGCCCGTAATGAAACACGCTGTCCCCCGAATCGCTTATCAATCCCTCGATCTCCCTCGCCGCCTGCCATCCGGTGTCTATGCAATTGCATCCAAAATTAATCTATATCAATATGATACAGCTTGTTATCCTTTTCAGTAATTCCATAAAGCTTCTCGTCACAATAAGTCACGTGCCGTAAACCTTCTACCCCCGTATCCATGAATTCGTATTCCCCTGTGTCGTAATCCCACATAAGGATACGTCCATTCAACCTGCTTTCCCCTGTAGTATAATCCCTTACTGCTCCGAACAGGCGGTTTGTTGCGATATCAATATCTAAACTGTACAATTCAGTATCCGTAATGAATACCTCAACAAGAGGATCATCAAGAACCGCTAATGTGGGTGATTCCCACATAATGGACCCTTCCAAACCCGCAACAACTCTCCCGTCGCCGGTAACAACCATGCCTGCAATAAAACCATCAACCTCATATATGCCAATGCATTCCCCCCCGCGATCGGGCTCATAGCAACCTATACGATAATAATCATCACCGCTCCAAGGGTCTACATCAATACTGTAAGGCACCCTTGAATGCCAAGTTGATGTATAGATTAAATTATCAGTTTCGTTGTATGTGCCATTGTTCGGGTTATCTATACAAGGCCATTGTTCAATTAGAGATAAATCGGTCTTGCTATAAACGAATACTATCCCGCTATCTTCTGGTGAAATTCCCGATGAATCATTATCTGAAACAACATAAATCCGTGTTTCGTCTTGAAGTACAGCATTCTCGTCGTGATATTCTTGGAGTGTTGTTGTTATTATCTGTCCGGAGGTCCGGTTTATGCAATACAATCCACTTGTCCAATCGCTTTCTGCATATATACCATATATCATTTCGTAATCAGGATTTCCAACCTCCGCGATCCAGGACCTGTTTGGCAATTGGAATTGCTGGACAATTTGGCCATTGCCTGCATCAATAATTATGACGCTACCTGCAGCAGTAATAATCAACTGCCCATTGTTGTAGTCTCTACTTACACTGTGAATCACATCACCGGGAAAACTGTAATAATCCTGCGCATAAATAACGCTGGCAAGTATTAAGAATGTAATGAATACTATTAGCAGAATAGTGATTTTCATATATGTTCTCATATTAATTATGTCCTCCTATATGGGTAATAGAATAATATAGTACTCACGGGATATCTTATGTTGCCTTATACTCCATTTCAAGTGATTAATAATAGCAGTAGCACCTATTACATATTTAATATTCA
>CBDVBS010000588.1:0-2292 GCA_965372275.1 uncultured bacterium
GCAAGGGCGGAAAACCTTGATGCCGAGCAGGCGGCGGAAAAACGTGTCGCCGAAGTGCTCGAAGCCTTGGCGAAGGCGGAGAAGGAAGGATGCAAGAAGGATATCTATCATAATCTCGTAAGCATCGGCAACTGCCTGATAATGCTCGGGATGCCGCGCGCGGCGTTGAAATATTTCTGCCAGGCCGCTGATGAATTCCCGGATAAACGAGTCCCTCTTTTCGCGATCGTGCTGACGTTGAAGCATTTAGGCGAAACCGAAGAAGCCGAGAAATATGCGAAACGTTTCGAAGACAGGTTCCCCGAGATGAATACGGATAAGTGAGAACGGCAAAGGGGATAGCATTTAGGTTTTCAATATTGTTAAGAGACTCTAACATAATGAGAATACCTAACGGTTATCGGTGTTTTGGGAATTTATTCCCGAAACTGTTCTTGACACTTTTTAAGGGTTTCGGGAATAAATTCCCAAAACACCATTTTTATTATGTTAGAGATTCTAAGATACTGCAATGACCAAACGGTCGTTGTTTTTATTAAGATTGAAGATTCACATTGGAGTCGGAAATGAAAAGATATCTCAGCTTAGTGATAACGGTATGCATACTTATTTCAATTACGATCATCCCCGCTGATGCCGATGGTCGGAAGCCCACATTCAATGACAGGGCGATGTTCCGTCTGAACTGGGCGCTGATCGAGGATAGTTTCACATTCGTCGTATGGGGGGACTGCCGTAACGACGGCGGTGTGTTCGATGATGTCATGGCCAAGATCAACGAGATCGACCCGGTGTTCTCAATCGGGCTCGGTGATTATGTCGGCGGTGGTACAAAAAAGGAATATGACGCCTTCATCCCACGACTTGCCGCGCTCAACCAGCCGTTGATATCAGTGCCGGGCAACCACGATTATTACTCTGACGGCGAAGAAACCTGGCTCGATGTATTCGGCGTCGGCAATTTTTTCTTCGATTTCGGCGGTGTGCGATTCATCAGCCTCGACAACGCCGATGCCGTGCTGGATGAGGATGAGCTTGCGTTTCTCGAAAAAGGCCTGGATACGGATTTGAAGAAGATCGTGATGGCACATGCGCCGCCGAATTACAACCGCTGGTCGGTGCATTGTTTTTATAAGGGCAGCGATAAGTTGCTCGAATTGATAGAGGAGTATGAGGTCGATTACGCATTCTTCGCGCACATCCATCTCTATGATGAATTGATGATCGGCGACACACAGGGCATCATAACGGGCGGAGCCGGCGCGCCTTTATACGGCAAATTCGGCTTCGGCATACCGGAAACCCATGTTGTGAAGGTCACGGTTACACCTGGTGGAATCAGCCACGAATATATTCCTGTTTACGAATAATGTAACCCGGCATTCTGATGCCGGGGATGTACTTATACAGAAAAGCAAAGTTTATTCTGAGTATCAAAACGCTGCCTGGGCGGAGTCAACTCCCATAAAATGCTCGGGTTCCAGTATAGACCTGACATACCAGCCGAACTCTTTCTTCTTTTCATTAAGATGGCGTCCAAAGTATGACGAATTTACCTCATCAAATTCCACTTCGCTCTCTATCTCTCTTACACTCTTCAGCATGGCTTCAATTATCAGCACATTATCTTCATCTTCAATACCAATGTATCTTGGTTCAACCAAATAACCCTCCCTGCCGTCGTATAAAATCCTTAAACTGCTGTAGTAGCGGTGATTCATTACGCCTGGTCCGGGGAGCATTTCATCTTCTTTAGTGCCCAATATCTCCAGCAACCCTTTGATTTGATCACTGCTCATACGATATTCCGTTCGCCGCGTTACATACACAGGACGATGTTCCCTGTTACATTCCCAGCTATCATCCAGTTCAAACTCGTCCGGAAAATATTCTTCAACCCATCCCTCTATGAAATACCTCTTTGAAAATACTCTGCCATCACCAAAGATATATATCCATTCGCTTGCGGCAGATAGCATCCCTTTGGGTTTACCGGTTATTTCATCGCGTACGGCAGGAGATGCCGTTATCAGTTGAATATAAAGATTCCCCTCGATATATGTAGCTTCTGATAACCCCGCTACTTCAGAACCTCTAAAAGCAATGTTTTTATTACCTTCGCAAGCTGGATGAAATATCATGGTCAAAAATACAATTGTCATCATTATGTACTGTATGTAATGTTTAGTAACGTAGCCTGGAAACTCACCCCCCGCTACAGAGGTCACTTTCTTTTCATGATAGGGGTAGGGAGAATCAGTTACCTGATTCCCCCCCCCTCCGAACCGTGCG
>CBDVBS010000589.1:0-2288 GCA_965372275.1 uncultured bacterium
ACGCCTTTCTGACGGATTGCCACCCGTGCCGCATCGATTGCCGAGTTGCCGCCGCCTATGATACCGACATGTCCTTTGGCTTTATTCTCATCCCGAAGGTTAATGGCTTTTAAAAACTCAATTGACGGGAATATGCCCTCGGCGTCTTCACCCTCTATGGCTAACGACCTTGAAGCGTGGGCGCCGGTGGCAAGGAAGACCGCATCGAAGCCCTTATCAAATAAACTATCTACCGTGAAGTCGCGTCCTAACGACATATTACATTCGAGCGTGATATTGTCATCAAGCAGCGAATCGATCTCTTTCTTCAGGGTATCCCTGTTCAATCGATATGCCGGAATACCACATGTCAACATTCCACCCGGCTCACGTTCCGTTTCATAAACCGTGCTTTTTACACCCTTTAGGGAAAGGTAATGCGCGGCTGTGAGTCCCGCCGGGCCGGAGCCGACGATTGCTATCTTCGGGGTTTTTTCTCCCGGCCATTCGGAGTACACCGGCCTGTAAACAGCCGGGTTTACATTATCCGTGACGAAACGCTTAAGCTCCCTGATCGCGACCGGATCATCGCCGCTCTTGCCGAGACGGCAATGCACCTCGCACTGATGGTCGCATACCCTCGCGCATACCGACGGGAACGGGTTGGTTTCCCTGATGGCCCGGTATGCACCTTCGTAATCGCCCTGCTCGATGAGCGCAATATACCGCCACGCTTCCGTGTCGATCGGGCAGGCCGCCTGGCAAGGAGCCCCGGTGAGCTGACCGCATACGAAGGCATCACATTTTTTATCAACGATATGTCGAACGTATTCGTCATGGAAGTATTTCAATGTGCTCAGCACCGGGTTGGATGCCGTCTGTCCAAGGCCGCACATGGTTGTATCCTGTACCGCATGGGCGAGTTCCTCGAGCAAATCGAGGTCCTCAAGCGTGGCGCGCCCCTCGGTGATGTCTTCAAGTATCTCGTACATCCGCTGGGTTCCCTTACGGCATGTGAAGCACTTACCGCACGATTCCTCCTTGAGGAAGGCCATGAAATACTTAGCGACATCGACTATGCATGTGTCTTCGTCCATCACGATCATGCCGCCGGAACCCATGATCGACCCCGCCGCCGCCAAGCTGTCATAGTCGATCGGTAAATCAAAACGACTCACGGGAATACATCCGCCTGACGGGCCGCCGGTCTGAACGGCCTTTATCTTCGCTTCGCCGACGGAGCCGCCACCGATGTCAAATACAATTTCCTTGATGGTGATACCCATCGGTACTTCCACGAGGCCCGTATTCCTTATTTTGCCTACAAGGCTGAATATCTTGGTGCCGGAGTTTCCCTTGGTGCCTATCTTGGCGTATTCATTGGCGCCAAGGTTGATAATGAAAGGAATGTTGGCCCAGGTTTCGACATTGTTGATCGCTGTGGGTTTCCCGTAGATGCCTTTCACGACGGGGTATGGCGGGCGTTGACGCGGCTCGCCCATTTTGCCCTCTATGGACTTTATCAACGCGGTTTCTTCACCGCAAACGAAAGCCCCGGCACCTCGGGTTATGTGAATATCGAATGAAAAATCAGTTCCAAGGATGTTATCTCCAAGCAGACCCATGTCTCTCGTCTGGTGAATGGCGATTACTAAGTGCTTGATTGCCAACGGGTATTCGTTACGTACATAGATTTCGGATCTGTCCGCACCGGTAGCGTATGCCCCGATAATCATTCCCTCGATAATACTGTGCGGGTTACCTTCGAGGATGCTCCTATCCATATACGCGCCGGGGTCGCCTTCATCGGCGTTACAGACGAGGTATTTACCGTCCTTGCCCGGTTGCTTTGCCAGCAACTCCCATTTGAGGCCTGTCGGAAAGCCACCGCCTCCACGTCCGCGAAGGCCCGATATTTTCACCTCTTCCACTACCTCCGAAGGGGTCATTTCGGACAGGGTTTTAGCAACGGCACTGTATCCACCCCGCGCGATATAGTCATAGATGCGTATCGGATCGATTTCCTGGTTAAGCTTGAATATTGTACGCTGCTGTTTTTTGAAGAACGGTATATCGTCCTGGTTGAAATATCGTTTACCGGTGTTCAGATTGGAATAGAGGAGTTCCTCGATATACTCATCGGCAACAACGGCATCGATGATCTTCGAAACATCTTCCGGATTTACCTTGTGATAAAAAGCGTTCTGCGGCTCCGTGAGAATGAACGGCCCCATCTCGCAGAAACCATGGCATCCGGTGATGCGGATCGCGACCTTATCAAGCAGGTCTTCCTGTAGAATGTGCTTCTT
>CBDVBS010000590.1:0-2283 GCA_965372275.1 uncultured bacterium
AAACGCCATTGAACCCCTGGGTTATTGGCCCGAAGACCCGGAGTTCCCCCGCGAGTATCCCGAAGCGTGGGAGGTCGCTAATGGTTAGGCTGACCAAGGAAGAATACGACCGGCTTGTGCGACCCGCGAAGCCGCCGAAGAAGAAGCGCGGACAGCACGGGCCTAACCGCAAAGTGTTACCGAAGGACACCCCGCCGCTTGATGACGGTATCGGCACGTTGAACGTCTGCCCACATTGTTTCGACCGATACGACCCGACGAAACACGGGCGCGTCCCGCCGTGCAATGCGCGTCAATTCACGAAGCGGGATGAGCTTGCCGGGGTTGACTACGATTATTTCGTGTGTCGGTGTGGTATGACTTGGACGAGGTATAAATAATGAGTAAACTTATAGATTTAACTGGGAAACGATTTGGCCGATGGACTGTTTTAAAAAGAGTTGATAATAGTAAATATGGACAACCTCGTTGGCTATGTCGATGTGATTGCGGTAAAGAGAGGGCGGTTAATGCTTATCGCTTGAGAAATGGTGATGCTCAAAGTTGCGGATGTCAAGGGCGGGAAGCTATAAGGGACAAAACAGATGAGAGGTACGAGGTCATGACAGGGGAAAGGTTTGGTTTTTTGGTGGTGATAGGATATGCAGGAAGGTCTAAACCAACCAAGACTCATCCAAGCGGAATGCCATTGCTGAAATGCCGTTGCGATTGCGGTAAAACATTAATTGCTTTTGCGAATAATATAAAAAGAGTAACTACGAAAAGTTGCGGATGTATGGCAGGGGAATTAGGAGGCCAGAAAAGGCGGAAAGATCTAACAGGTCAGAAATTTGGGAAACTCACTGCTGTTAAATTTACTGGTTCGAACAAATATGGGTATCAATGGTTATGCGAATGTGAATGTGGTAATTCTAAAATAGTGAGTATAGCCCGTCTACATAGTGGGAGAACAACAGATTGTGGTTGTCGTCCCGGCGGATTGGAAAAAGGGGTATCGGCTTTTAGGAGGATTTATTACCGTTATATCAGCGGTGCGAAAAAGAGAGGCTTAGAATTCTTAATAACCGAAGCACAATTCAGGGAATTGACTAAACGGAATTGCCATTATTGCGGTTGTAAACCAGCTCAAGTAAATGGAGAAGATAGGGTAAATTCAAGGTCGCATGGTGCATATATATACAACGGCATCGACCGTGTGGATAGCAACAAGGGTTACGCTGTCGATAATTGTGTTCCGTGCTGTGGGACGTGCAATTATATGAAACGCGCCCTATCGAAAGATGAATTTCTGTCCCACATCAACCGCATCGTGGGGCATCAGCAATTAAACCGTGAAGCGGCCCTAAAGGAATTAGCTAATGTCAAATGATTTTAAAGATGCGTTAGAGAGAGCCGTGCAGGAAGTAGCGGACAGGATGACGCTCATTCGTGAACTTAACTATGGTTGGCCAGGCGGCACCGATGACAGAGAGATCGACCCGGTACAATCACACTTTACCGACATGAGGATTACAAAGGCTGGGAGTGCATGAACGAAGCACATCACAAACTCGAAACAGCAAAACGCCGTATGGTAGAGGATAACCGCGACTGGCTTGACCGCAACGGTATCCGCGTGGTTAAGTCAACCGTGGAGAATCATCCGAGGTACGGGCAACAGCTTGTTATTATTTTGAAGACGGAGGGTGAAGATGAGCGATGAGAAGAAGCAGAAGCAGGATTGGTCTGGCGAACCCTGGGAAGAAGTGGAATATCCAGACGGAGGAGGAATATGGGTTAGAGCAGAGAATAGTGCTGAGGTTTGGTTGCGGCACCCGGACAATAGAGCGAGGATCGTCGCCTGCGTGAACGCCTGCGCGGGGATACCGACGGAGGCATTAGGGCGCATACAGGAAAGAATAGAAGATATCAAAATGATAATTTATGAGGATGAGATTTTCTGTGATATCAATGAGGAGGCTCCAAATGACGGAACGACTGAAGAAGATTGAGGCGCGGGTGAAGGCGTTGGGGTGGACGTGGAGCTATTTCGTTATTACGGTAACGCATTTAGTCCTGTGCATCACGGGGCGGGTGCTCGACGAGGAGTCAGCGGAATGGCTTGATGCCGCCGAATCCTTACTTGCGCTGTACGAGTCGGGGCCGATGAGGGAAACGAATAAAACATATTTATACCACACTGATGACTTAAATAATTGGGAGCAAGTAGCTGAAATAACGGAACCACTCAATATCGAATACACAGGGGATAAGCGATTTCTGAGGATTGAGATTGATCGCAAG
>CBDVBS010000591.1:0-2280 GCA_965372275.1 uncultured bacterium
GAATGACGCTGTATACAAATTCAAGAGGTATGAGGATTCCAGTTTGAGCTATACAGGTATCGACCGGCATGAAGGCGAAGATGTCGGTCTTTATGATACGGTGTTGAGTTCAACCGACTATCAAGCGACTTTTGTAAATGAAGGAACGGCTAAGGCTAATTCAGCCGACGCAAAAAGCTGCGCGGCTGATTAGCAGTGTTAGGTGCTCCAGAAATCGCCGAATCCGCACTTGACTTCCTGCGTATAAGTAATTACATTGTATATATTATGAAAGCAACCATAGTGAAAATCGGAAACTCAAGAGGTGTTAGAATCCCTAAGCCTGTGCTTGAACAATGCGGGCTCGAGCACGAAGTCGATATGGAAGTCCACAACCACGAGCTAATCATACGATCGGCTCATCGACCTCGCGAGGGCTGGAGCGAAGCTTTCCTCGCCATGGCCAAGCGCGGAGATGATAGATTAGTCGATCGCGTTGCGGAATCTGGCCCGACATGGGATGATGAAGAGTGGGAATGGAAATGATGAAACGATTTGATGTGTTCATCATTTCTCTCGATCCTACTCGTGGTCACGAGATCAAGAAGGCTCGTCCGTGCCTTGTCATTTCACCGGATGAAATGAACGACAACATCGCAACGGTCATTGTCGCCCCAATGACATCCAAGGGTAGAAACTACCCCACCCGGGTTGCATGCACTTTCCAAGGCATCCACGGACAAATCGTGCTCGACCAAATTAGAACGGTCGACAAGGCAAGACTCGTCAAGAGACTTGGCACCATTTCCAGCCAGACCCAAGAAAGAGTTCTGAATGGTCTCGCCGAAATGTTCGCGCCCTAAAACACCCATCGAGATAGGAAGGAGTCGCACAATTCCCCCCTCCCACACCACGCAGCATACGGGTTGTACTGCGCGATTCGGCTGATCAAGGCAGAAAATCAGGTCCAGGGGAACGAAAGACCGAGTGATTTGACCCGTACCACTCATCATTTCCATGATATGTTCGACGCACCCTTAAGAACATGTGCCGTACCCAGCACACATCGGGATAGGAAGGAGCCTCACAGCTCCTCCCTCCCACACCACCGTACAAACGGGTCCGTATACGGCGATTCGGCTGATCAAGGCAAGTCCGGTCGTGAGTAATCCCACCGAGTTGCCTGGCTTTCGGAAATAATGACGCTACATGTATTTCAGCCACTGCTGCAATATATACCTGTAAGTACACATCCCTACTCACCATTCTCATTTACCCCTGCCATTCGGCAGGTGGCACCGTTCGGGCCTTCGAGTACCGGCTTTGCGGTTAAAGGCATATCCATTTCTCCGCCTTTCGGCCTTGGAGTGCCTCAATAGCCTTTCCTGCACGATACCTACTATGCCCTCTGCTGACTCCCGTTACGCGATAGGCTCCCCTTGCGGGTCGCTCACTCGTGGTCTCTGCATGCTGCCGAATCCATTGATTTGTGTTCCCAACCTTCGGGTCAGGCTCGCCAGGGCCACGACTCGATATTTCCCTGACGCCGGGGGTTTTGTTTCACCGGTTTCCCCTAACATTCCGGTAGCTTTTCAGACACAGCCCCTTTCGAGACGCAACGGGCCTCCCGGGGTAAACACATGTCTTTCCGCACACGAGCGCCGAGTATACGTGACTGGCTTAAAGTAGTTAGAGGACTTTGTCCTGTGTTGCGGACTCGTCCCACCAGTCCCGCCTCACTCGATTTCTGTACGTCGCCCCATGCGTTCGCGGTACCCCACCGTAATGGGGCGGCTTCCTCCCTGAGCACCGTCACCGGATACCCAGTTGCACTACCGCTACACCCTTCGCCACTACCTGGCTGGGTCTGGGACTTGCATAACATATCGTAAACATGGTATGTTATGCGCACCCTTAAGAACATGTGCCGTGCCCGGCACACAACAAATCATTCCAGCGGACGACTAACCGCCGCCGCTGAATTTAGCCGTTGGGCGTAGTAAGCAACGTACTGTAAATGTTATGTGGACGGTAACAATACGCATTTATAGGTTTATTTGATGATATTGATTGAAGAAATCCGCAAAAAGATTGCACAGAACCGGTTTGAGTATTCACAACACACTGTTGACCAAAGTATCATTCGTCATATCGGTGTGTCAGAACTCAGTGAAGCAATAGCACATGGTGAAATTATTGAGGATTATCCTGATGACAAGTATGGGCCAAGCTGTTTGATATTGGGCTTTACGCTTGAACAGAGACCTTTGCATATTCAGTGCAGCTATCCATCTCGTCCTT
>CBDVBS010000592.1:0-2272 GCA_965372275.1 uncultured bacterium
AGACGCCCGCCCATTCGAAACCCCCGTCTGAAGCGTATATGCTCAGGAACACATCATAATGAAACTGATCGGTTGACTCATATTCAGTGACACCGGGACCCGGTTCGAAATCGCATGTGTACATGAAATATCCAACCACATAAGCTGCGCCGGAAGAGTCCACCGCGACACTTCTTGCCGAGTCAACAGAATAACCACCCCAGTCTATCCCCCATACGTAACCACCGTCGGAATTCAGTTTAACAAGGAACGAATCACGGCCATAGGATGCCGCATGCATATCCTCTCCGTCCGTGGGATCGAAATCGACATTGCTTTCAAAAAAGCCGCAGATGTAAACAATCGATGAATCATCAAGGGCCACACCGGTGGCACAATCATAACCAATCCCCCCCCAGGCTCCCGCCCACTGGAATTCACCATCGGCATCGAATTTGGATACAAATGCATTACCGCCCATCCCGGATAACTCTTCCGCGGGTGGACCGGGGTCGAAATCAACAATGCCATCGAATATACCCGCAGTAAAAATCTCTCCGAGTTCATTCACTGCAAGCGACAGGCCTTCGGCGTATCCACTGGTTGATACGGGTTTCCATGTCCTCGCCCATTGAAATTCACCACTCGTGTTGAATTTGCTGAGGAATGCCGCGTTTTTACCCGGAGATGTATATATCTCTTCGAGAGGCCCAGGGTCGAAGTCCGCAACGTTGGTAAAAAAACCGGTGACGTAAATACTGTTCAAGCCATCGAATGCCACGGCGTTCGCCTGGTCATCTCCGTCACCACCCCAGTTAGCCGCCCATTGCAGTTCCCCGGTGGAATTGTACTTGCACAGGAATGCATCCGTCACATCATCGCCACCGTCATAATGGTGTGCATCCAGTAGCAATTCCCCATCGCCCGGATCAAAATCGACGATGTCGGCGAAATAACCGGCGGTGTAGACATTGCCTTCATCATCCGTAGTCACCGCGTTACCCTGCTCCGGCCACGACCCCCCCCATGTCGAGGCCCATCCGTTATTCTCTTTTATCGATATCACTACACGATCATAAAGTGCCGGGCTTTCAGCATCAGGCGACCACGCTGCAATCCAGCCGTCATACTCCCCAATTGGAGCACCGGCGGTATTACTAAGGTCTACAGCCCAGTAATCAGTTGAACTCTCAGGCGTGAAGTACAGAAATTCCTCGTCGGTAACTTCTTGCGCAATAAGGGCAATCGAATATACGTCATCCTGCCAGTCGTAAGGAAGCACCCTGAGTTCCACCGATGCACCGGGATCGTTGAAAAGTGTTATATGATCGATGTGATGATGAAACTCGTAAGGTTCAGCACAATTCTTCGGCCATGAAGCGTCAATAATAAATTCCGCGCTGACAAGATCGGCAAATGTCGGGAACCCGATCTTGACAGTCCTCGAATGGTCTGCACCGGGGATAATCTTGTGATGCCCCTGGTCGGTGGCAAAGGTCACGAAGGGATTGATGCTTACAGGTCCGCCATTGTCCCAGAGATCAGTGTATGCATCTGGGGCATTAAGATATAAGTTCTCATCGTCCGAGAGAAGGATGGCCCGTACATCGTACGCCGACAGACTGGTCTTGTTTGAGAGGGTCACATCAATCCGCGCGAATTTTTCTGCCATATTCAATTCAAGCACGGCGAGTTCGATGCAGTCGTTGCACACCGGGAGAAGCAAAAAGCTCGTTACATCATATCGGCCCTGTGCGTTTCTTACGGGTTCAATTGTGATAACGCCTTCCGATACATTCAACTCAAAACGCCACACTCCAAACAATATCCTTCCCCCGGGATTTATGTCAGGTATTGCCACTGTTTCGCCAGATAGACCCGGTGGAGTAACTATCGATGCTCCTCCTCCTGAGCAGCCTGATGACAAAACAACCACCAAGGTTACGAGAAAGGCAAGCCCGAATAATGATTTCATCTTGCACCCCATCATGAATTTTATTCCCCAACAAGGAACTTGCTCAAGTACGAGTTCCAATGATATCCGCCGCTGTCATGTTCGTCAATCCCGGGTCCCGGGTCGAGATCTGCGATATCCCGGAAATTCCCGAAAATATATAAGCCGCCATAATCATCGAGCGCTGGGGAATCGGCGCAAATATCATATTCTCCACCCCAGGACATTGCCCATGCGAAATTACCGCTGGAACCAATCACAAGCGTGAATGCATCATTTGCGCCCTGTGATACATGTTCCGCAACTCCTGCGCCGGGGTCAAAATCAACGGTATTCCTG
>CBDVBS010000593.1:0-2268 GCA_965372275.1 uncultured bacterium
AGGGCGGGTGAGAAGGTTGATGCAGCGGTCAGCCCGATGGACCTTTTCGCCACGCTGCTCAGCAGGTACGGCGCTGTTCTTCCCGACGATGTCCACGCGATCGACCTTGCTGATGTCATCAAGGGCGATGCCGGGCAGGGAAGGAATATATACAGCGAGCAGATTTACTTCGGCGATGAACAAAGCGCGCTGACCGACGGCAAATATAAATACATTTACCATCTCAATGACGGTGTCGAAGAACTCTACGACCTTGAATCCGACCCGGGAGAGACATTGAATTTGTCGGAAGACCAGCGTGCGACAGCAAGGGACAGGCGGCAGTTCGTGCAGAATTTCATCGCCTCGCACCAGGCGGGATTCCACATACGTTTCAACCGCAAGCACCAGGAAGGCGGGGGGCGTTTCAAGGGGACGATCACTTCAACAGCGACGATAAACGGCATCGTGCAGGATAGGCTGGATGGGGGGGACACGTTCAGTTTCGATTCGAACAAGATAATTTTCGATATAAGAATGCCCGAGGATATCGAGAAGGGGTTTGTATTCCAGGTCGATGACCCATCGGCGGAGGTCCATTTCGATGTCGAGGTGGATGATGATCCCGACGATGCCAGCCTCGTTCATGTCGGTGCAGCCAAGGAGGTTGTCTCATCGGGCTCCTTTGTCCTAACGATGGATGATGAGCGTTTCTCGCTCGGTCAGCCGGTGATGCTTCGCGCAAAGGATCCGGGCATGTACATCTGGGCGATCGATCCCGGCCTCGTCGAATCGCCATGGGAGAATCTCTCAAGCGAGGAAGAGGAACAGTTGAGGAATTTAGGATATTTAAGTGGTGGGTAGGGTTGATATTTTGAGGCACCCCGTCTTTTCCTGGTGCCACGGATAAACGAGTCTTCGAGTTTACCCGTGTTTTCTTCAGCACCGCTATCCTCGAAGACTCGTAGTAGCGGTGGCACCCGGACTGAGTAGCGGTGGCACACGGAAGGGAAATTCAGTGAGACTACGCTCTTTGAACATAATTGTATCCATGAACGTCCGGGTGGCACTGACAAGCGTCGAGAAGAATTCGCTACCCCAATAGAAGTCGCTAAGCTTGTCAGTGTTATTTAATGTAACCCACCAATCCCATCTGTGTTGGACGAAACATAGTGAAGGTTGATTCGCAGGTTACCATCCAGAAAAAACATGCTCGAAATCGATGGAAAACATGGCGAAGGCGGGGGACAGATACTGCGGACATCGGTATCGCTAAGCGCCATCACCGGGAAGCCTATTCGCATATTCGACATACGCGTCAAGCGAAGGAAGCCCGGCATTCAGCGTCAGCATCTGCAGAGCATCCTTGCGGCAGCGGAAGCGTGCAACGCGGAGTGCGAAGGGGCGCGGCTCGATTCAACCGAACTGATATTCCATCCGGGTGATATTCAGGCCGGGGATTTCGAGTTTGTCATACCGTCCGCCGGTTCAACAACGCTCGTATTACAGACAGTCCTTCCGGTTCTCTTCCAGGCAAGCGAACCCTCCACGGTTACAATCATGGGCGGTACTCATAATCCGATGGCACCGCCGTTCGAAGCGATCCGTGATTCATTCCTCCCGGCTATCAGCCAGATGGGATTCAAGGCGAATATTGAACTCGTCCGCCACGGATTCTACCCCAAGGGTGGTGGCGAGATACGCGCGGGGATCGAGCCATTCAGCAGGGATGAAGCCCGACGTTGGGGTTTCATCCACACGCCGGGAGACTTGATGATTAACGCCAAGGCGATATTATCCAACCTGCCGTTACATGTTGCTGAACGGGAACGGGGAGTTTTTCTCAATGCTGTCAATGTCGATCCGTCAGCGGTTGAATTCGAGATGGTTCCCGCACCGAACAATCCGGGTAACGCCTTCATCGTTACAGTGAAATTGCCGGAATACTCGCTGGTGTTTTCCTCGATCGGTGAGAGGGGGAAACCCGCTGAGAAGGTCGCGTTGGAAGCAGTGCATGATTTCAAGGATTGGATTGAGAGCGGGACGATGGTCGATTATCATCTTGCAGACCAGTTGCTTCTCTACATGGCATTGGTCGGCGGCGGCAAATTCACCACGAATTTCATCACCGAACATTTCAGGACGAATGTCGATATCATCAAGATGTTTATGGATATCAATGTTGCCATCGAAGAATTATCGGTCAACAATTTTCGTGTGGAGATGAAATAGGCCGTCCTGGTTTGGGGAATAAAACCAATTCCATTTACATAGTATTCTTTCCATCAG
>CBDVBS010000594.1:0-2249 GCA_965372275.1 uncultured bacterium
GATGCAAGGGGTGTGGCTGATATATCAGGAATAATAATATGGAGGTAAATGAGGTATTTAGGACGAGTCCTGCCTTATCTCAGAATAGTAGTTTTACTCGCTATAGGATGTTCGGGAAGTTCTCCAAGTGAGAATCCCACTGCTCCCGGCGACGGTGCTCAGAAGGCCGCGATGGGAAAGAGCTATATTGCCATCCATGGTTTCTACACGATCTACATCGATAAATCCGCCGGCACGATTAAGGCCGTGCCTAAGCGTGCGGCACAGGATGTGCTGAATGTTCTCGGATTTATGGAACCACCCCCCCTGGAGAGCTTAACAATCGATTTTGAAACACTTGAGATCGACCAGGCCGCTAACCAGGTAAATTGCGATGTGATCCTGACTCATCCCCTTGCCAGCAATTTCTTCATGGGATTTGAAGTCCGTGGCGTGGTGTTCGGTCCTGAGGTGGCCAACGCCGACGGTTCCACGCGGTGGTTGAACCCCGAGGAATTCAGCGGTATGCCTTTCGGATACCAGGACGGTCTGCTTGGCGCGCCTGACTACTACGCCGACTACAGTAACCTGTACAATGGCTACAAGCTGTTCACCGATTCCTACCCGAATCCGATGAGGAGTTGGGATGAAGATGGAGAACAAATAACTCAGTATGAATACGATCCAATGAATACATTCTTCGAGGGTGGAGCGACAAAATCAGCAAGTTACCAGCTTGATTTCGGCGCTGATCCCGGCGATTTCCTGATTTTCAACTACGCGATCATCGCCAACTACGCATTCCCCACGGGTACAGCTCCATTTACCGCCGAGGATTTCCCGCTGAATGCTCACTGCCCGGAGCCGTTTCTTATTACGGTTGAAGGTTACGACAATGACGCATATTCCGATATGGGATATGCCGGAGGCGAGGTTTGGATGGGCGTCAGGGTCCATGACTGGACCGATCCCGGCGCGAATACCGTGACCATCGACTGCCCTGAGCTTGGCATAAGCGGATTGCTGCCGTCAAGTTCGCATGATGGCGGGAATCCCGTTAACTGGCTCTATGAGTTTGTTGTGCCGATGTCCGGAATGCACGATGAGGGTTATTATCCGATAACAATTACGGTAACCGACCCGATGACGTACGGGGATAGTTACTTCTGGTACTTGATGGCCCCCACGCATACACTCTACGACGATCAGATCAGCGTAACGCTCGATACCAATATCTACATTAACAATGTTGACATTTTCATTGCCCCTTACCAGCTTGGTTACCTGACATATGAAGATCCTTACCCGGATGATTTTTTACCCGCGACGATTGCCGTCTATGTCGACTGGCCGGGGATAGAAGTGTTATCAGTGGATCTTGATACCGGTCCTTTCGAAATGGGGATATTAACCGCGACGAACCCCAAGGGTGATTCAGGTTATCAATTCTTCATTAATAACATTGCCAACCTTGCACCCGGTGACTACCCGTTGGACATCACGGTCCATTTCGCGAACCTCTGGGATGAAATTGTGCAGTTCGGCGTCGAGATTATTGCCGCAGCCGCGAAACCACCGCCGATATATCAGCACGATATAAGTGTTGGCGCGACCAATATCGGGAAGGTTACCGTGGATACGTTTGAAGAAGCCACATGCGGGGTCAATATCAATAAGACATTTACTCCCAATGGTAATGCGGCAACCCCGCCATGCGATGAGTACAGGTGGATACAGGTAATCACGACTAATGCACCTTTGAATGGCGGACCTAATACCGGTTATGTTGACCCGCATCCGAGTGATGATCCACCAGGCGGTGATGCACCCTTCTACTGGACTGATCTGGAAGCTGATGAACGGGACCCGCCGCCACCGCTTAATGGTATTAATCCCGGCTTCTCGGATCCGCCGAGACGACCGGCAGCAAATATCCCGCCGAACCCCGACCCGACCTGGTGGCACGCGGAACTGATTCTCGTATGCGTGAGATGGGGACAGGCCGATACATTGCTGCACAGCGAGCACTATTTCTTCTTCAAGCATTCGGACGGCACGGTCGATTCAGGCCATTACGATGGCGAGGACGGCGGCTCCGCCCACGCACGAGGTGTTTTAGATGGTGAATATCCCGGCTACGATTACAATTAGTACGTAAGACATATATTGTTGATCACGCGTCCTCCCAGGGCGCGTTTTTTGTATAACTCTGGGATCTTATACCAATCTTATAAATCAACTCGTTTATACAGCAAGCTGGGTATCGCAGG
>CBDVBS010000595.1:0-2244 GCA_965372275.1 uncultured bacterium
ACCATACCCGGACATCCTGAATCATAGAGCAAGCGGCGCGCTTCATCGACCTCCGACAAATGGCTCATCCCCGTCGATAGGATCACCGGCATTCCCTTTGAGGCGATATGTTTGAGCAAGGGATAGTGAGTCAAATCACCACTCGCCACTTTGATCGCACCCACGCCAAGATCCACCAGCATATCGACCATCCTGAAATCAAACGGGGTCGACAAAAAGTCGATGCCTTTCTTCGTGCAGTATTTGAAGAGGGTTTCGTGATCCTTGCGGGAAAGTTCCACCTGTTTGAAAAGCTTGTAATATTCCGGACTTGCATCCTTATCAACAAGATCACCGGCGCGGAATGACTGGAACTTCACCCCGTCGGCGCCGCACGATTTGGCGGCATCAATCATATCACGGGCTAATCCGATATCCCCTTCATGGTTTATTCCGATTTCAGCGAGGATATATGCCGGTTTGCCGACATCAATCAGGCGTCGCCCTATCCTGAGACCCGGCATGGGATATTGCCTCCTTGCTCTCTACGAGGAAATCATGCAGTCTCTGTTCAACATCAATATTGATGGATGCTTTATCGGGGTTGGCAGCGAGGTAGGCCAGCACATCGGGAAGCCGTATTATTCCCTGTGATACTTCAACATTGTCGTAAATCGATTTAAGGAGCAGGTAATCCTTCTTCGTGTCCAGGGTCAATCGATACTCGGGCCGGTTGTATCCCTCGGGCGGTGACAACAGGCGCACATTGAACTCAGCCGGATACCTGTAAACCGCGAGGGTCGCATGCTCTCGCAATTCGGGCGTGTCCGAGAGGCTGACTACCCGGTCGAATGCATCTCGGCTGAGCACCTCGGCTTCAATCCCGAGAGGCGTGCCGAGCATAACGGCATAGTCGTTGCCGCCCTCCATCAATGCTTCAATCGTAACATCCACGATATATGGACTCACGAGTGGACTATCGCCGGTTACGCGAACGATCACATCCGCCTCGGATGCCTCGACAGCCTTTACATATCGCGTCAGGACATCTTCAAGCGGACCCGCTATGTAGTCAACACCCGCCGAAAGGGCAAGTTTTCTGAGGACGGTATTTTCCTCGTCATCGGGGATTGCCAATATGACATCAGTCACTTTGTCGCTGTACGCCAACCTGTCGATTATGTGGTTGATTACGGGACGCTGTTTCAATGGAAGCAGCACTTTCCCCGGAAGTCTTGTTGACTGTACCCGTGCCTGGATAATCGCTACAATTCGCATGCCTCACCCGCGCCGGTCGAAGAATTTCGCATCCGAGCCTTCAGGTTCCTTGAGATAGGCGCCAAGAAGTTTGCGAGAATTCGAGACCGATCTAATCTTCTCGCTCACCTTCGCCATCAGGTCGAACATCATCGGTTCGATCTTGTCATCCATGGCGCGTACGCGTTCGAGTATCGGCAGGATATCGTCACGCAACGGCGCGATATCCTCGGCCTTGAATAACTCCATTCTTCCCTGGACTTCCTCCCGCCTGCCGATCTCCGCGAGCATCGCATCGATCTCCTCTCTTTCGACCGCGGCCAAAAGGGACGTGGTTATCGATTCCAACTCACGGTATGCGGCGAGGATATCCGGCTTTTCCTTTGAACCCGTCATAACTTTAAATACGATTCAATCCGGCTCTACTATATAACATCCATTTAACCCTTGATATTGATACTTTTCGGGGCTTTTTCCGGGGCATTCATATCTTGCGGTAAGACTGATTCGCCATTTTCCCCACCGGACTTTTCGATCGCGTCTTCCCACATTTTCTTGACATCGAGGATCAATGCCTTGCCACTCTTGAAGGCATCGTAATCCTGATCGATATTGGCCTGGATAAGCAGGCTGTTTATGAAGCCATAGATATCGTTGAGCTTGAGGCTTGCGTCACCGATGTCGCCTTTAAGGGTCAGCATAAGCTCGTGGAATATATCCTGCACTTTACATAAGTTGACATGCACAACATCCCACTGTTTCTGCCCGAACGCCGTTTCAGCAACATTGATGAACCTCAGTGCGCCGTCCAGAAGCATCATCAGCAAATCAGACTGGCTTGCCCCGTCGGTCATCTGCTTGAGGTATGCCATCCTTGCATCATCGCCTGTTGGTGTCATTGCTTCCCTCCATTTTATTAACTACGTCAAGTGCATGTGCGAAGAACGGTCTCACGGTTCCGATAGCACGTCTCGTGGAATGGTATAAATCAGCATAGAGATCCATCGC
>CBDVBS010000596.1:0-2243 GCA_965372275.1 uncultured bacterium
GATAGCAGCTACCTTTAAACTGCTGCCTTTAAACTCTTATCAAGAAGGTTGCGGCTACCCTTTTAATATAATTATCGGAGCGTGTACGTGGATCCGTAAGAGGAAGTGAAGTTATTGTTAGAGGAAGAGGTCCTTTTTCTTTACGTCAACTTCATCAAGGGATTCGGAGATGCGGCGGTTGTTCTCGGCGATGAGTTTGCGGAGCAGGTATGTCGATTCGAAATGCGCCATGCGTTTCTCGATCTCCTCATCGCGCGTTGCCAATGAGCGAAGTCTCTTGCGCAATGCTTCCTTGTCATTCTGCATTTCATTTTCAGCTTCGATGATTTTATCGAGCATTTCATCTTCCGTTAAACCGATGTATTCCATTAGCATGCCTCTTTCAGTTCAGATAACGGTATTTTAGCCTGATGAGCGGCGTTCGTCCAGAACCTTGCTCAATGACTGAAAGCCTTTTTTCAACAGATCGACCGGTCTCCCGTACCCAATGCGGAATCCCGGCGGATAGCCGAAAAACCGTCCAGGTGCGACAAGTGTGCCTTCTTCGGTTAAAAGTTTCTCGCAGATCTCATCGGCGTCGCTTTCATCCTTCAGAACGGGGAACGCAAACGGTCCGGCTTCGGGCATCACGCATTCGATATCATCACGCGACGCGAGCCACTCCTCGAACACCTCGCGTCCTTCATCCACGAATTTCCTCGACCTTTCCTTGAGCATCTCGATGTTCTCGATTGCACGCTGTATTATCTTCACGGCCGGGAAATGCCCACCGATGGCGAAATAATCAGCAATATTCTGCATTTCCTTCAGCAACTCCGGTGGTCCGATGAACCATCCGAAACGTTGGAACTCGAACCCGAATGACTTCGTGAAACTGGAAACCGTGATGACATTCGGCGCAACCGCCGCGGCGCAGCCGGGCTTCCTGTCGAAGTAGAATTCACGGAAAACTTCATCAACCAGCACGTAACCGCCTGTTCTCGCTACTTTATCGGCGATCACTTTTATTACATCATCCGGGGTCGCCCCGCCGGTCGGGTTGTTGAAATTCGTGAGCACCGCCACCCGCACCGATGGGTCCCAGTGAAAATCGAGTTGTTCGAGATCGAGTGACCAGTTGTCCTCCCGCCATCGTGGGAGCGAACGCACATCGCTGGTGAAAACATTCAATGCGTCCTGCAGCGGCGTATAAACAGGTTTCTCAATCATGGCGGAGCCGGGCTTCTTGAATATCGCGGCCATTGTCATGAACGATGCGATGGTGCTTCCCCCGGTAGTCATTACCATATCGGATGATACGCTGTAACGTTCGGCAATGACTTCCCTGATTTCCGCGGAGCAGGAGTAATCGTCGTCATCATGCAGGAGAATATCCTCCCACCTCAGGTCGAAGTCCTCCGGGGATACCGGCGGGACATCGCTCCCGGAGATGCAACATTCGGCTTTCCTCTCCCCTTCGCGAAGGAAGTGGTACATTTCCACCCTGTTAAAATCCATCCATCACCTCACATGAACGGTGGAATTATACAGCCGTTTGGGAATTATGCTAATCGAAAATCCGATTAATTCTGTTAATTGTCGGGAAAATAGGGACTGTCCCAAGTCTTCGCGGGACTGTCCCTAATGGCGCTTGTTTAAGCCTTTTACCTGGCTTGTCTAACACATTTACCTTATTTTAATACCCCTGAAAAAAACACAAACCTGGTAGCCCCGGGTTGGCCGCATCCTATCTATATCTGATGAATTGCGGCCTACCCGGGGTAGAAGCCAATTTATTTCATGGATAAGGATGGCTTCAACCCCGGGCTACCAGATATTGCCGTTGTGTATTAACAAGGCATCAATCCCTTAAACAAGTGCCATTTGGTGCTGTCCCTATTTTCCATAATGATGTATCCTTCATTTACGTGAAACTCTGAAATGTCGTTCAACGGACGCAAACTCGCAATCATCACAATCGTCATCGGGGCGTGTATCTTCCTGGCCGCCTGCTACCACGCGATCGGATTCACATGGGATGACCCGTTCATCAGCTACCGTTATGCCCAGAATCTCGCCGAGGGAAACGGTCTTGTTTTCAACATCGGCGAGAGGGTGGAAGGTTATTCAAACCTCCTGTTTGTTCTCGTATGTACCGTCGCATATAAGATCGGCTTCGGGCAAATCGACCTTGGCCTGCTCTACTTCGGCAAGATATTCGGTTTGATATGCGCGTTCGGCTCGGCAATAGTCTGCTGGCATTT
>CBDVBS010000597.1:0-2233 GCA_965372275.1 uncultured bacterium
ACTTCGAAGACTCGTTTGTAGGCGGCACCCGGCAGATGTTGAACCGTAGATATTTTGGCGTTTTGTGGAAACCGGATTGTATGGGTTTGATGTTACCATAGTCACCTACAAACTTCGAAGACTCGTTTGTAGGCGGCACCCGGCAGATGTTGAACCGTAGATATTTCGACGTTTTGTGGAAACCGGATTGCATGGGTTGATGTTACCATCGTCACCTACAAACTTCGAAGACTCGTTTGTAGGCGGCACCAGGATTTTCATATAATCCGAGCGGCTCCAACGTTGACATGGTAAAGATAACTGGTAGAATGATTAAGCGGCATGAAACCGTCGGGCAACTGGAAAAGTAAGCATTACCGTGTACCCGGGGAATTGGGGAATCCCCCGGGGTAGGAGTAGATGATGTTCAGGATTGATCTCCAGCTTGAAGAAGATGTTGCGACAGTTAAGCTGTTCGGCAATGCCGCCGAGTTGGAACCGGGTATCATGCGGCAGGTTCGCAAGGCCCTCGACAAAGATGCGCGTACTATACTGCTTGATATGTCAGAGGTATATTTCATTGATTCGGCAGGCGTGCAGGCACTCGCGGACACCGTACGTTACGCCCATAAACGCGATGGCAAGGTCTTTCTCACGGATGTTCAGCCTACGACGTCGCGTATAATTGCGCTCAATCAAAAAAGCGGAATATTACCGAAATTCAATACTATGCGGGATGCAATGCGTGAACACGGCTTCCAGCGGTTAGATGAGTATTCGCCGCCGAAGAGCCGGGTTCTCGCGATAGAGAATTTCACATCCATCTCCGGGGAACTGAGCCGGCTTTTCAGGGAACTGCGGTTGTGGTACAGCTATAAACTGAAAGCGACACCTGTTGGTCCGGATGCCCACGAATTGGTCAAGGAATACTCACCAAGCGTTATCCTGTTGGATGCTACCGTTGGAACCGAGGATGGACTGAGATTTATCCATTGGATCAAGTCCGATTTTCTATACTGGTATATCCCGGTTCTCATTGTAAGCACCGAGGGGATGATTAAAAAGGCGCTGCATTTTATCGAGAATGGCGCGGACGATGTGATCGTCTATCCGTTTAAATACGGCGACTTGCACGCGCGTCTGCAATTCGCGATCCAGATGTATAATCTCGTCAAACGCGAGAAGGAACGTGAGATCGAAGCCGAGGAATCGAAGCACATGTGATCACACGGCGAATTCTCCCGAGTATAATCCAGGAATTTATCTTGCCGCTTTTGATACGATGGGCTAACATCTCCCATCGAGAGGTACGCTATGACGAAAAAATTGGAAACTGCCGAAGTTATCGACAAACAGCTCCTGTGTGAAGATCACTATTTCATGCGCTTCAAATGCCCGGAAGTGGTTGCCGATGCAACGCCCGGACAATTTGTGAATATACTCACTGAAGGGCAGGGGGTAATACTCAGGCGACCGTTCAGCTTTACACGGGCAAACGCCGATGAAGGCACGTTCGACATAATATTTCGCGTCGTAGGCAAGGGTACCGAATGGCTGCATGCAAGGGATATCGGTGAAACCGTCGATATCCTCGGGCCGTTGGGTACGGGATACAACCTCAGGAATTCCGGCGACAAACCGTGCATAGTTGGTGGCGGCGTCGGTATCCCACCGCTAATCTGGGTGGTGGAGGAATTGCATCGACAGGGGAAAAAACCTCTGATTTATCTCGGGGGACGTATCACCGATCATCTGTTCGGACTTGATGGAATACGCGAGCTCGGCTACTCCCCGGTGTTGGCAACCGAGGATGGATCGTCCGGGGAGCACGGTTTCATCACCGGCCCGCTTGAGAGGGATTTGAAACCCGATGATGTTTCCCAGGTGTATGTCTGCGGAAGGATCGAGATGCTTCGAACACTCACCGGGTGGGGTGGGCCAATCGCCGCGAAGATACAGATAAGCCTTGAGTGCAAGATGGCATGCGGATTCGGCGTGTGTCTCGGATGCGCCGCGCCTTCCCGCAACGGTGAATATGTTCATGTCTGCACCGACGGCCCGGTATTCACACTCGACGAGGTTGATCTCTCGAGGATGTAGAAAAGCCGCATCAAATAGATGTGCGGCAAAAACTCGATTTACGTCATTGTTGATTTCATCAGACACGGCAAGTCTTACGTAGGGGTTACCCGGAGGGTAACCCTCCGTGCGCCTGTGAGCGTGCGAGGTCGGAGGGGTGGAAGTCCCCTTGAGG
>CBDVBS010000598.1:0-2216 GCA_965372275.1 uncultured bacterium
CCGCTACTCAGCGTCTTCGCTGATAGCGGTGTCTTACTATGAGCGCGCATCATCGGTCGCAAAGCGACCTATAGATACGCGCTACCCACTTAGGATTTATTTCCCGGCATCAGAATACCGGGTTACATGGAGTAAGAATATCGGGTTACATTGCATTTCCTATCCGTGTGCCACCGCTATCCGAGTCTTCGAGGACAGCGGTGCTTTGTAACAAGCGCGCATCATCGGTCGCAGAGCGACCTATAGATACGCGCTACCCATTACGCGCTACCCATTACGCGCAACCCATTACGCGCAACCCATTACGCGCAACCCATTACGCGCTAACCCGGTAGATACACGCTGCCCAATAAGGAATGACATTTCTATTTATCCCGCCATGTACTACAATTTGAATAACGTTTAGCAGAGGTGATATATGCGGGTCGCCGTATTAATGGGTGGCACATCCTCCGAAAGGGAAGTCTCACTCGATAGCGGAAAAGCCGTCAGTGAAGCACTGGAAGGGACGGGACATGAGGTTATCCAGATCGATTTCGACCGCCTTGGCGCAGAGGAACTTCTGAAATCCGATCCGGATGTCGTATTCATTGCACTCCACGGATGCCCCGGCGAGGACGGTACCGTGCAGGGAATGCTCGAAGTACTGGGATTGCCGTACACCGGTTCGGGCGTTCTTGGAAGTTCCCTTGCCATGGATAAGGCGATGACGAAACGTATTCTCCAGACCATCGGGACCCCGGTGCCGGAGGGGATTGTGATTGGGCCGAATTTCGATGCAAGCGCGGCGATGGCGAGTATGCAGGCGATGGGTGTCAATCTCCCCGTGATCGTGAAACCGTCGAAGGGGGGGTCGACCATAGGCACGTCAATCGCCCATGGTATCGACGAAATGCAGGAGGCGATAACCGAAGCCCTGAAGTTCGGCACTCACGCCCTCGTCGAGAAATTCATTGATGGCCAGGAAATCGCGGTCAGCATTCTTGATGACCAATTACTGCCGAGCATTGAAATTGTCAGCGAGACCGGCTTCTATGATTACGAATCAAAATACACGGAAGGGATGAGCCAACATATCGTTCCGCCGAAAATCGATCCTGGCCTGGTGAGTCTTGCCGAGGAGATGGTCCTGGGTGGTTATCATATGCTGAACCTGTCTGGGATGGCTCGTGCCGAGGTTATGTTCAACGCCGATGGACGCCCGCATATACTTGAATATAATACAATCCCGGGATTCACACCGCTGAGCTTGCTGCCGGATGCGGCAAAACATGCGGGGATGGAATTCCCGGAACTGTGCGAGAAACTTATCGAGGTCGCCATACGTGACAGGGGAGGGCGGCGCCTGAAATAGAATAAACCATGAGCATCATTCAGAAGGAATACCGTTTCGTTTTCCTGTTCCCCGGCCCGGCGGGATACATGCTGGCAACCGCGTTGAAGCGCACCGGCACCGATGTGCTCGTCATCAACCATCCACACGCGAAGTACCCATCCGCCCCGGCGGTTCTAAGCAGGTCGGTTTATCTGCCTGACGTTTTTACGAGGGATGTAACGAGCTTTGGTCTTCCCGAACCTGAATTGGGCAGCCGTGTACCGCTGATGATGCATATCGGCGGCGCACGGATCGAGATTACCCCCGACACAACCCGGCAGATCCTTGCGATGGCCAATGCTCTGCCAAAACTCGATACGAAGCTAATGAAATTGGTCACGCGCCTTGACGGGTATTATGTGCGTCACTACGACCGGCTGGAGCGAATATATAACTCCTCGTCGGGTAAATCAAAGCTCGGTTATACGATCATGAAGGGCGGGGTGCTGCCGCCGGTTTTCACAAAGGAACCGATGGCGGGTATTCCCGATGACGGCGACGGGCTGTCATTGAGATGGGCCGTGGCATTACCCGGATATCTCTCCCTCGGGTTGCAGGGACCGACGGCGGGAATGAAAGCCCTCGCGTTCGGATTCGGGCTGAGGTGTCCATATTTCTGCGGCTACGATTCCGAGCGATTGAATATCGATACGGAGCATATGTATATGAACGAGGGCGGGGATTTTGTTGATGCAGAAGGGGATGATCTCATCGAGATCACATTCACCGGCGGCGCGAAGGGTGCATTGCTGGTGAACGGTCAGGGTGTGAATTTCATAAAAGCGTTTATCGCAAAAGATATTGCAGCGAGGATATTCGTCGGACAAGAGCAGCTCGATCC
>CBDVBS010000599.1:0-2212 GCA_965372275.1 uncultured bacterium
TTATCCGCTGAAATTCCCACTTTCCCGACAGCCTGTGAAAGGTGCGGTACCCAACTATTGAATATATGTGTGAATACTTTTGAGGGGATCGGACCGGGAGCTTACAATTCTTCGATCTCTTCAGGTTTGGGGAAGTGCTTGATTATCTGTATCTCGTTCCCCATCTCGTTATATTCGACCTCGTCGAGCATCTGCCTCATAAGGAAGACACCGCGTCCCGTTGCCTTGAACAGGTTCTCCTCGACTGTCGGATCGGGTAGGGACTCGTAGTTAAAGCCGTGGCCTGAGTCCCGCACTTTCAGGCTGAATTTATCGGTAGTGATGAGGAAACTGACATCGATCGGTATATTATCTTCCCACGCATTCCCGTGCTTATGGGCATTGGCAAGGGATTCATCGAGGCTGAGGCGTATGGAGTAAAGTGTCGTCTTGTCGAGATTGTAGTGTTTAAGGTGATTCATAACCTCTTCGATGAAGGTTCCCGAGTCATTGTAGGTAATTGTCTTGTGCACCCATGGATCGGCCTTTACTTCGAGCACAGCGACCAAGATATCGTCCTGGGGTTTGGATACACCCGAGAATTTACTTACCTCTTCCATTATCTTATCGCCCAACGCCTTAGCGTTGAGGGATTCATACAGCGTCACCAGTGATATAAGACGCTTATGGCCGAACCTGTCACCGTTGGCGGCGACAGCTTCGACGACGCCATCGGTGAAGAGGATCAGGCGGTCGCCATGTTCGAGCTGAACCTGTTTGGCTTCATACTTCGTATTGTCATAAACACCTAACGGCAGGCCGTTTGCATCGAGCTGGATAACATCATTCGATCCGGGCCTGTGGAGTAGCGGCATTTCGTGACCGGCTTTTGCATACACGAGGGTCAGGTCCCTGGTATTCAGCCTGCCGTAGAATGCCGTTGTAAACCATGTGTCCTCTTTAACCTGGCTCGAGACGTTCGCGTTGATCGTTTCCAGCACCTTGGACGGGCTGCGCATGGTCTTGGCGTTATTGCGGAACATGCTGAAGAGGCTGAAGGTCATGAGGGATGCCGGGATACCCTTGGTGGCGACATCACCGATCACGAACCCGATCGTTGACGGGCCGAGGGTGAAGACATCGAAGAAGTCGCCGGCAAGTTCCTCCGCCGGGGCAAGCGATGAATGTATCTCAATCTTGCCCTTCTCAAAGTATGAAGGTATCCGGTCACGCTGGAATTTCTGCGCTACGGTGAGCTGTTTATCCCTTCGCGAATCGCGTTCCTGGATAATCTCAAAGAGTGTCGCGTTCTCAAACGCTGTCGCGGTCTGGTTCCCGACAGTGGAGAGGAAATTGACGTCCCTCTCATCAAAAGCCGCCACCGCATGGTTCACCGCGCAGATGATCCCGATGAGGCTTCCCTGGTAGAACATCGGCGTCCCCACGAATGAGCGGAAACCGTGATCGGAAAGGACCGGATCTTCGGTAAAACGTTGATCGGTCGATGCATCGGCGATAAGCAGCGGTTCATGGGTATCGACTATCTGCCTCAGCAGGTTATTGGCAATATTCTCAAACGGCAGTTCGTCAACCGCCGTCGAGACGGTCTCGATGCTTCGCACCCTGAGGATGCCGTCGGCTTCACGTGTCAGCACGGCGCACCCGGCGGCGTTGAGGCTTGCCCGTACCGATCGGGCAATTTCATTGAAGAGCCTGTTGAGGTCAAGTTCGCCTGAGATGCGTTCGGAGATCCTGTTAATACGTCGCAGTTCCTCCGTGCGCTTCAGGCTGTCCTGCAGCAGCAGCTTGTTGCGTACGATGCTGAATATATGGCTCGTCAGGTGCAGGAAGTAATCGATGCGCTCTTCGTTGAATTCGTCGGGCTGCTCGCTTTCAAGGAGGCACACGCCCATCGTGCTTTCGCCGAGTTCGATCGGCAGTATCAACTGCCTGGCTGTTTCGCCGCCATCACCTCTCGGCAGATCGGTCTCGACGAGGGACGATGATGAGTGAAGGCAGCGCTCAAGGGATACTTCCGAGGGCTTTCCAAATTTCGGGTCGCCCGATGAACTGAGCTCGACGAAACCATCGGCGGTTTCTTCTTTCATATATACAGCGGCCCGGTTCAGGTCATTGGTCATCCTTATGTGTTCCAATGCAAAATCGATGATACGGTCCGAATCATATATGCGATGAATCTGTAGCGATATATAGTTGAGATTCCGAAGCTCCT
>CBDVBS010000600.1:0-2190 GCA_965372275.1 uncultured bacterium
GCGCACGAAGCAAGGCACCGCTATCCTCGAAGACTCGTAGTAGCGGTGGCACACGTGTGATGAAGTAAATATTGTAGTCCGAACCACGACCGTCAGGGAGTGGACAATCCGGGCACGGGTAAACTCGAAGACTCGTTTATCCGTGGCACCAGGAGAAAACACTGATAAGCTCGAAGACTCGCTTTTCAGTGCCACCCGGATAAGAGCACCGCTGTCCGCGAAGACGCGGATAGCGGTGGCACACATCGAATTTATTCACGTTTGAATTTGTTGTATCGGGACAGCCTGTGATTGATTAGAAGTAGATTCCCTCATCCCCTGTATCTTCGGATGAATCATCATTCTCTTGCACCGTGGATGATGCAGCCGCCGTCATGCCGTGACCGCCGGAGGAGTTATGCCGGACAATACGGCCCATTGCGGGGATGACATCATAGTATAACTCTTCCGAAATACGCATCCCATCCGGCTGGATATAATGCCGGAATGTGCGCGCGCGAACTCCATTCGTGCCCTTATCATCGACAACCTCTTCCCCGGGCGCGAGGGAACGATCGATTATATATTCATCCATACTTTCGGTACGCCAGATCGTGGAGTATGAATTGGTTATCTCGATTTCCCGGCGGTCATCGGAGTGCCCATAAATCTCGAACGTCAACCAGCCTTCCTCGATATCCCACCGCGACCATATCACGACGGGATGATCGAGGACATTCGTGAACCTGAGATCGACCTTCGAATCATAGTTGACCGTGGCGTCCTGCCCACGCGGGACATAAAACACGATACGGCTGTGAGGATAACGTTCGTCTATCCTCATCCCGGCAAGAAGTGCGGTGTTGTAGAGGGTGGTCGAGACCTGGCAGGAGCCGCCGCCGTAGCCGTCAATAATCCTATTATTCTTGAATTCCGCGGCGGGAAAGTAACCTGTCGCCCTGCTGCGGGGACCACTTATCTCATTGAGGCTGAACTGCTCCCCCGGTTTGAGGGTTATTCCCCGGTACATTTCGGACAGCATCGCGATATTCTTGCATCGTCCGCGGTTCCATTTATTGAACTTCGTTGTAAATGCTGCCAACGGTTCGGACGGATCGATACCAGAAAGATCGCTTGACGATACAGATGCGCCGGTTGTGGCGATAACCGGGCGCACTGAGACGGGTCCGGTGGATGTGATAAATTCGGGCAGATCGGCTATGGTGGCATCGATGTCGAGAATCTGTCCTTCCAGTGCTTCGAGAAGGCATTGATTTTCAAAATCGAGAAGCGCGTCCCGTGAATCCATGTCAATATTACTTTTAATCACTTCCAGGAATCCACGCAACGGTTCATCATCAAGCACAAGCGGGATACCAACCCGCAGTCCCCTGCGGATACCCGAACGCCTCAAAGCAACCTGCTTCATGCCGAAGCCGGGAGGGAATTTCGCAAACGCGAGGCCGGTGACCTCCTCGGGTGACGGGTTGAATCCGAGTTCTTTCAAGGGCATCGAGTAGGATTCATCCTCGCTCAGCCATATGACAAGTTCCTCATCGGCGATGCTATCAAGCAGATTCGTCAGGCTTGCAGCGAGGGTTTGTTCGTCAAGACCGCCGAAGTTTACACCGGCAATATATGTGCGTTCGGGTACGGTTAAGCCTTTGAATCCGGCAGCAATGGCTTTATCATAGCCCGTTGCATGGGCTGCACCAGCCGAGATCACAAGTAATCCGACGATTGAGACAATTATTGCTATGAGATAGCTGCGCATAATAACTACTAACCATCCGTCGTTCGGATGCCAATTGATTTTAACATATTACTATCTGCTTTAATGCCCCGGATTCATACCATGTGGGGCCGGGAGGCGAGAATTAGCGGTTGTTCACCAGCGGTCTATTCATCCTCGGTATCGGTGTCTTCATCCCCGGTTTCACTTTCGGCGTCCTCACAAAAAGCGAAGCCATCGGTTATTTCCTCGAAGAAATCGGGGACTTCCTCGAAGTAGAATGCATCACAGAAAACCGAGATAGAGTAGCCGCGATCCCCCGATGTGAATATCATGGACAGCACAACGAAATGGCTGTTCTGGTCCATGCCTTCAAGACGCGCCCGTACTCCCGGAGAGTAGTCGATCTCCATTCCCTTTTCGTACACAAGGAGATTTGCGATGTTCGGGTCTTTCTCCTGCATCTGCTTCCAGTAGCC
>CBDVBS010000601.1:0-2174 GCA_965372275.1 uncultured bacterium
TTGACATGTCGGATACCACGGTCAGCTCGAAGACTCGCAGACCGTGCCACCCGGACCTGTTATAACGGAATTGGTTTTAATCAGATTCAGGGCCCCCGAAAGGCATCAGGCGTCCCTTGGCTAAGTTCTCCAGTCTTGAAATCAGTATGTGGACATTTTCATCCCAGGACATTTTGGTAAGCTCCACACTGAGGCTGCCGGTATCGTTTGTCAGGATAAGGCTGGTTTTGTTGCCGCTTTTTACTTCCGACATCCCGGGAGCTTTGAAGAAATTATCCGTGATGAGAGTTGTGTAGAATTTTTTGATATCCGGGTAAGCATCGGTTGAGACATACGCGCGTTCGCCGGTTTTAAGTGTGTTCCCCTGGTAAGTGACCTTCTGTTCGGAGCCGGGATATACCATGTCTTCCCAGTCGAGCCCGCCGGGAGGTTGGGGCTGGGGGTTTGGCTCATCCATTGCCTCGACGGAACCTTCGGCGAGTACGATTTCCTTCTCATATTCAGATGATGCCGCCTTGCGAAGTTCGCCTTCGATTCCAGTATCCTCAGGTAGGGTTTCAGTGTTTTCATCCGGTTTCGTATATAGAAGGTAGAGGGATACGAGAAAGGCAAGGACAATCGCCATCATTATCGTTTTGTTCCATCCCTGGGTTGGAACAATGAGTCCCTTCTGGGAATCGGGGTCCTTTGCTGATGGGCACTCTGTGTTGGAGCAACTCCCATTCTTGCTTAGATTATTTCCGCAATGTGGGCAGACATCTCCGGCCATATTGAGCTCCTTTAGTTATTCTGCGTCCGCGATGAATTTCCACGCACAATACAACGGCTTCGCACTACCGTCAAGCCGCCTCAGGCCCATGTGGTGAAACAGCTCGTCAAGGCCGTCGGCGGGCAGGTCGTGCATTTCGACCAATTGAACCAATGAAAGGTTCAGACCATCCAATGCCCTCAATAATTCGGCGGGGAAATCCATGGCTACCGTCTCGCTGGAATTATAGGCCACGTCATCGCTGAAGCCGCATTCGACTATGACGGGGACATCGACATACATGGGCAGGTCGGCGTAATAAATCCCCGGTATCTCCGATGGATTCTCTATCCCGGCGATTTGCGGAAACGTGCTGATGCCGGCCGCGTCGAGACGGAATCCGAGATCAATGAACATCTGTAATGGTGCAATGCCGGCGTGGAGGAGGTCGAGTTCCCATGAATGGCTGATGTATGTGACGATCCCGGGGTAGATCGATTTGACCATGTCGTATGCTTCTTCATACAGGCTGACGAGATTGGGGTAGTCATCCGCAGTGGCATCGTCGAGTGCATACGCGTTCATCTCCATGCACAGATTCAGGAAATCGGGCGGGTATTCGTAGATGAGATTCTCGATCTCCAGCAGATAATTATAGCGTATGGAATGATCGGCAAATGTCGCACCGGGGGGTAATGCGCGAATGTCCAGTGCGAGACTGACGCCCATATCGGCACGTTCGGCCATGTTGCATAGTCGTCGGTAGTCGTAGAGATTCGCTGTCGGGTCAGTAAATGAGACGCTCAGAATGATGTGGATATAATCACCGATTGCTTTAGCCTGGCTCACCGCTTCTTCGAGATCGGATTCGCCGGTGCTCATATTACGGGTTGTGGGTACCGTGGCAATCGAGAAATCGCGCACGAATCCGGGAAGGAGGGCGGTGTAGTGGGATGCCACGTTGCCGGTGCATGCCGTCTCAATCCATGGGTCGATAGGCTCGATACCTGTTGACTCTCCGACCGCGCAGCCGCTTATCGCAAGTGCGGCGATGAGTAGGCCGAGGAGTATTGTATGTTTTACAATTTTCATATGTCCGTCACATGTAGGTTTCGATAAATCAGCCATTCAGGCAGTCACCTATCCTTTGATTGTAACCCACGAAATGGGATTCGTGGGTTACATCTGTCTATTTTCTTTCGATTCGCGATGTTTCTCATTTTCGGACTTCAATATTTTCTTGTCCGAGCCGCGACCGTGAGGGAGCGGACATCCTCTCGACTTTCGCCATGAAATAGCTTTGTTTGATAATGCAAGTCTTGTGTAGGGGTTACCCGGAGGGTCACCCTCCGGTAAGGCTGCATTTGAAGACGGAGGGCGAGCCTCCGGCTCGCCCCTACAAGATGCTGATTCTTATAGCATAGGT
>CBDVBS010000602.1:0-2168 GCA_965372275.1 uncultured bacterium
TATTCGGCATCACTCGCCATTGAATCGCAGACGCCGCCAAGTGTGCTTATAACCCTTGACGTATCTTCACCGTATGGCACTTCGAAATCGAGTATCCCGCGTCCCCATTCCCTGCTGTGGTTGGTGACTTTGCCGATACTCCCATGGGGGATGAAATGCACTTTCCCTTCATAATCCCTGAGACGTGTGACCCGCAGGGTAACACTTTCCACGGTGCCCGATTTGTCGTCGATTGATATGAAATCATCCACGTCGTACTGGTTTTCCATGAGCATGAAAAAGCCCGTTATGAAATCCTTCACAAGCGCCTGCGCGCCAAAGCCGATGGCTAAGCCGAGTATGCCGACGCCCGTAATAATCGGCGTGATGTTTATATTCATCTCGTTTAATATCGTGATGATACCGATGGTGGAAATCACCACGTTGCCCACGCTGGCCAACATGCTGATATGCGTCTTAGCTTTTTTGGGGTCGGAGAGATGTCCGGCATTCTCTTCCACGCTGATGTTCATTCGATTGAGGACTAATTTCAGAACCCTCTTTGCAGCCCATATCAGGATCAGGATCAGGATAATCTTCGGAATCCTGTTGATAAGCACAATCAATGCTTCCTCGTAATACTGGCTGAAATCGATATTGGCGAACATAATCACACCTCGTCAACTTGTTTTGTGAAACGGCTTGCCTATATATTGCCACCTCGTGGTAGAATTTGAAACATCGGGGATGCATTTATGTTACACCGGATACTGATACCGATAATTATCCTGCTGCTAACCTGCACGGCATGTTCAAAGGAGAATGTCGATAAATCGGCTTCCTCAGGGGAAACGTTGCTTAAGCCGGACAACGGTTTAGTTATTCTTCTAAGCAATGAGCCCGGTTCAGACATAGCACCGACTGATAACAACATTCACGAATTAACCCTTATTGCGGGCGGCGTTGTTGAGCATTTCACGGGAATTCAAAATCCCGCGATAAGCAGAAGCGGGCATCTGATCGGCCAGACGGAGGACGGCAAAACTGTCATCATGTTCTTCGACGGAGGTGAGCATACTTTTAAAACCACCTTACTCGACATCGGAATTCCCGCCAATATCGGGTTCGGGATATCACCCTCGGGGAAAAGGGCTTACAGGATCGGGATGGAATTCACTGAAGATAAAGACCCCCTCTCGGTTTTCCTGTTTGAATTCAACAATGGGAAAAAACGTCCCGGTGATAAACGCGAATTGATGCAAATGAACCCGTCGGATTTCAAATCGGACAAACAAAACATTGCAGCGGGTTTCTCTTCCCCTTTAATTGTGGCGGAGAAAGGAACGTCGGTTTTCTACCGCAAAGTCAGGCCTCTCAGCAAGGCCAGAGAATATGATTATCACAGGATCGACCTGAACTCCGGCGAGAGCGAATCATGGATCGAATGTGATGTCGAACAATATTCAGACATTCGCCTGATCGATTGTTCATATGACGGAAATTCGACTCTCCACACGGCAGTTATGACGAATGGTGAAGTGGAACTTATGGTGAAATCCAATCCCGATGACCCGCCTAAAACGATTATCAAATATAAACCGGGCGGGATCATGCATCCTCGTTTATCGCCTGAAGGTTCCCGCGTGGGGTTTTTCCGTGAGGCTGAAGGAACGACTGCTGACGTTATCGAGGCGGTGATTATACCGGTTATATCAACTCGTCAGACTGTCAGGCTGATGCTTCATGATGTCCACGATTTCTACTGGTCGGATGATTTGAAGCATGTCGCATACGTCTCCAACTCGTTCAGGACATCGGTTATTGAATCCGGCAAAACCCGGACTATCCAACCGGGGGAACAGTGGTATCTTCACTTGGTTGATATTGAAGAGCTTAATGATGTTGTTGTCTACAGCAGCGGCAAATCTGAGCCTTTCAGCATTGTTGACATCCTCATCGAATCAGAAGAGATGGAGGATAAGTCGAAACTTAAGCCCCGCGTAACAGCTTCCGGTGAGGAAGGAACTAAGGGAGGTTCGGGTCATTCCAAACGCAGGGAAGGCAAGAGTATCGATCCCAAGTCAGGCCCATCCATTTCCGCAAAGTAAATGAAAAAAGACTGCATAGACACTTGAGATACTACTTTCCTGATGGCACGGTTTGCGCTCGTCTTCGAGTGCTAACCGTGG
>CBDVBS010000603.1:0-2163 GCA_965372275.1 uncultured bacterium
GTCGGCTTTCAATCGAACCTGCTTCAATATGTCCAACGCTTCGGCAGCGGTTTTCTTTACGTAGTCCTTATACGAGATTCCCGGAAGGTTGATTATGACATTGTAATATGCACCTTCCGCGCACGCTTTCGCCATCAGCGCGGACACTCCCGAATCACTCAGGCTGTTACGGTTCCCACGCTCAGCGACCGCCTTTGCCAATTCAAGGGCTTCGAGAGTTCCCTTCAAAACCTCGAAAGGTACATCCGTTGCGCCCTTGGTGGCATCCTCAATGGCTTTATCACGCGCCGCGATTTCCTCGTCGGTGCCTTTCGGCATACCGAAGCACGCCATTACCTTATTGAACGCGTCGGTATCACGGTCGATTGCATACAGGAACATATCTTTCAACTGCTGCCCCTCTACCGGGAGTTTGAGCATTTCCTGGCGGTGAGCCTTGTATTCCTTCTTCTGCCAGGTCAGGTTGGCGACCATGGCGCTCAGGGATGCGGACATGCATCCCGCCAATGCCGCAACCGAACCTCCACCGGGCGCGGGTGAATCGGTGCTCAGCTCATCCGCGAATTCACGGAGAGTCATCCCTCGCAGCATGCCTTCATCCGTTTCGACAAAAAATTCGATGATCTTCTTCTCGTTCACCCATGGATATAACTGGTCGAGTCCGAGACTCATCACGGCGATACGTATGAGTTCCTTCTCTGGAACCCCCCGGCCGCGTTTCTGCTTTCGGAGGAAGAATTCACCGGCATCGGTCATAACTTTTTTCGGAACCAGCCCGACGACTTCCGACCCGGTCACACGCAGCCCCATCTCCAACGCCAATTCATAGCATTTGTAAAACACTTCGTGCAGGGGTGCGACTTCGGTGTCGGTAAGATTCATCGTAATCTGGGCGCATCCGAATTCGGGGATGTACCATCCGGTTGAAGCAACATTCTTGAATAAACCGGGTTCGAAGATCGTTTCGCCGTTTTCATCTTTGACGATCTTGCCCTTCTTATCACGTTTTGGTTCACCCTTCTCGCGTATCTGGTTGGCGATCTTCTTCGCCTTCTTCGGATCGACGGTGTTGAGATTGATATTGTATGCAATGAGGAATTTCCTCGCGCCGATGGTTGTGACACCGAAACTCGGTATGAACTTCTGCGGGCCGTAATCCGGTTTCCAGTATGGATCCTTCATTTTTTCAGGAAGTGCCTCGTATTCGCCCTCCCTGACATTCGCCAATTTACGCCACTCAGGTTTCGTCGCGGCGAATTCATACATATAGGCAGGCAGGTTAAGCTCCTCCCCCACCCTTTTTCCCAATCGGTGCGCGTACTCGACGCAATCGTCCATCGTGACGCCGCTTACAGGCACGAATGGGCATACATCACACGCGCCGTGACGCGCGTGCGCACCGCTTTGCTTGGTCATGTCGATGACTTCATATGCCTTCTTTATGCATCGAAATGCAGCCTCGATGACGGCATCGGGATTGCCGATGATAGTTACCACGGTACGGTTCGTCTGGTAACCGGGATCGACATCCAGTAATCTCGCCCCTTCGACGGTCTCCACCTGCGATGTGATCGCGTCAATTTTGGCTTTATCTCTGCCTTCGCTGAAATTGGGTACGCACTCTACAAGCTCCATACGTGCCGAACCTCCGTCTCACGGTTGATGCTTAGAACGATGGAATTATAACAAAAAAAAACCGTATCAGTGGAGGTTGATTAAATGCCGGTCAGGTAGGCTTATTCCCAATTCCCATCCGGCGGGAATTTGCTGAGGAATATATCGTAAGAACCATTGGTTGTATGCTCGTCGACTCCCGGGCCGGGGTCGAAGTCTGCAGTGTGCTCAAAATAGCCCGTAATATAAGCATTGCCGCTTCCATCGATGGCGACTCCATAGCCATAATCATTACCACCCCCACCCCAGGTGCGGGCCCATTGGAAAACGCCTGCTGAATCGAACTTGCTCAGGAATATATCCTCCCAACCATGGGACGTATGCTCATCGACTGCCGAGCCGGGGTCGAAGTCAGCAGTTTCACTGAAATCGCCCGTGATATAAGCATTGCCGCTTCCATCGATGGCGACTCCCCTGCCAATATCAGAATAAGCCCCGCCCCAGGTGCGGGCCCATTGGAAATCGCCTGCTGAATCGAACTTGCTCAGG
>CBDVBS010000604.1:0-2161 GCA_965372275.1 uncultured bacterium
GTATCTCGGCATAGCGCGTGTACATCCTGAACAAATCCGCCACGAACAGGGCGGCTTCATCACCGCCGGTGCCGGCGCGGATTTCTATGATAACCGATTTATCGCTGTCGGGATCCTTCGGGATCAGTGCCCGTTTAAGTTCTTGCTCCAATTCCTCCCGCTCATGGTCGAGGGTTTCGAGTTCCTTCGATGCTAATTCGCGTTCGTCACCGCTTTCATCGAGAAGTTCCTTAGCGACTTCAAGGTCTTCATCAACCTGTTTCAATTTCCGGTAGAGTTTGACGACATTCTTAAGTTCTTTATACTCACGACCCAGCGAAGCCATCCGGTCGCGGTCGCGTACGACATCGGGCTGGCTGAGGTTCTGCTCGATTTCAGCATAACGTTCTTCTATTTTTTCGAGCTTATCCCGCATCGTTTTCGGAACCCCCGGCACTTACAGGACTCAGGGCCTCACCCGCTGCATCATAGGTGGTGACAATCGACGGATCTCCCATCGCCCCGTTAAAAGCAAATATTGCGACCTCCACCATGTCCGGTGAGGGTTCGCGTGATGACAGGCGCTGGAACATTTTCCCCGGCCAGATAACCAGCTTCGAGAACCACGAGTTGGGATACTTGCCGGTAATACGGATGCACTCGTACGCTAACCCGGCAATGAACGGCAGCAGGATAACACGGCTGAAGATACGGGGTAATGTGCCGCTTAACGCGGGTATGTATATGTGAAGTATGGTGAAAATAATGATCGTGATCAGAATCAGAAAGAAGATGAAACTCGTGCCGCAGCGGGGATGGAATGTCGAATAGCGCATGACATCTTCAACGCTCAGATCGCTGCCGCCCTCGTATGCATTGACCGTCTTATGTTCGGCGCCGTGGTAGCGGAATACACGCGCGATGTCAGGGATGAATGAGACAGCCCAGATGTAGCCGACGAAGATACCCAGCCTGAGAATACCCTCGAGGATATTGACGATGATCTCGTTTTCACCGCCGATGAGTTTGCCGAGCCAGGCCGGAAGCATGAGGAAGAGACCGATTGCGATAGCAAAACTGAAAATGAGCATCAGGGTCTCGATGAATTTATTGAGCGATTTATTCATGCCGGTCCCCCTCTTCAGAGGGTTTGTCGGGCTGTTTTTCGGCTGTTTCCTCTTCCGGCATAGCGACTTCAGCGGAGAAGGTGAGTGCCCTGAGGCCCATCGACAGGGAATCCCACAGGATGAAGAATCCACGCACGAACGGGACGCGCCTTAACCCGGCGGTTTTACCCTCGGGATCATCGAACAACACTTTCGATATAATCTCGCCCTTCGGGTTACGGCAGGCCACCACCGCGCGATGCTTGCCCTTCATAAGGACGCCCTCGATGACAGCCTGTCCGCCGTAGAGGGATGTATCCCGGTCGTCCTTTTTCATTTCACCTGGTGTTTTATTCATTTCATTCATCTACTGTGTCCGCTCCCTGACGGTAGCGGTTCGGATTATTTTCCTATTTATTTCTATTTACTGTACCCCGCGCTAACCCCATTCCGTACTGCTAACTATTCGATGTATCCCACGAATCCCATTTCGTGGGATATCATCCTGAATAAACTCCGTCAAGGTGCATACTATTCAACCACGGATATACAAAAACCCCTCCACCTGTGTGGGGAAGGGGTGCATCATATGCAGCAAAGTTACTCCTTATCTTCTTCCTTGGGAGCATCTTTGAACTGGTAACCGCCCTTGCTGCCCTCGTAGCGTCGTTTGAAACGCTCGACGCGTCCGGCGGTGTCAACAAGCTTCTTCTTGCCTGTGTAGAACGGATGACAGGCGGAGCACAGCTCGACTATCATCTCTTTCGCGGTGCCGCCGGTCTCGAAGGTGTTGCCGCAAGTGCAGGTCACCTTGACGTTCTCGTGGTATGTCGGATGTATCTTCTTTTTCACTTCAAAAACCTCGAATTTCGCTAAATGCACAATCGAGAATTGTACCATGTTGAAGCTTGGTGGGCAAGATATTCCCGTTGTTTCGGAACATCCTTGTCCCGAAATATCTACATATATGCGCTCAAGGTATCGTGGCAAGGGTGACCCGATACAACAGAAAGCTGGTTGCAAACAGCCGGGTTTAACGTCACGCTATGTGTTATATGCATCTCGTAGGGGCGAGC
>CBDVBS010000605.1:0-2106 GCA_965372275.1 uncultured bacterium
CACGGGACTATCAATCTCCCGGCGAATTATCTCCGCCACGAACCTTCCGCCATCGCACTTGTCGTAGCCGGTCGCGAGTATCATCCAGTCGATGGGAAGGTGAAGCGCATTGGCGAGGATTGTGCGAAGCGTCGCGCAATATATCCGTGGAAGATACATCTCCGCTTCGTTCTTGCTTATTTCGCTCCTCGGCATATCGAGGTCAATGATCTCCCGGCAGAGATTCCCGGCCTCGACCATAAGGCGACGCGGCGGGACACCCATAAATCCCACAACTCCCTGCTCACCCTTCGCGTGGCGTACCGACATTGCCGAGAATATTGCTTCTATCTCGGTTCGCGACGAATGCCCCGGGCCTTCCTCGATATTTGTTTCATCAAGCCAATCCATGCATCTGATTATAACCTAATGTTGTATAAATCATTAGTTATTGATGGCACGGTCTGCCCGATGCCTTGGGAGGGCTGACCGTGGATGATGCCGGGATGCCGCGCTAAGACCACGGTCAGCCTTCGAAGACTCGGCAGACCGTGCCATCACGGATAAATACATCATAGTGTCAACAGACGTTACGGTAATATTGCATCATTACCATTTCCCCAATCCCGTCCTTTGGCATATACTTTAGGGGATGAAAAACACGAGCAAAATCCGGCAAAACCATAGCAGTTCCAAGAAATTGGCGGTTTCAATTATCCTGCTGATGATATCCGCTTTCCTCCTTTACGGTTGTGAGGGACGTCAGCTTCCCGACCCGGAATCAAGGGCGAAAATTCGCTACGAGGAAATCGAGAAAGAATATGCGTCGAAACTCTCTGAGCTGAGAGAAAAGCTCAACCAGGGGGAACTCGACGCGGAAGATGTTGCCGAACTGGACAGGGAATTCCGCATCAGGCTCGAGGAATTCGTCCACGAATACAAGGGCACCGAAGCGGCGGCGGGAGTCGTTATCGGATTCGTGCAGCAGGATATTCAAAACGGGGAATACGCATCGGCGGAAGTCCGGCTCAATGAACTGATTGCCTGGCTTGAAAAGGGTGATACACTCGCGCTTGCCCTCGTACACAAGAGCATCCTCGAAGCTGATCGTGATCTCGATGCCGCGCTCAAACTCGCAAGACAGGCAGAGAAGATTGAAAGGATCGATCCCGGCACACTGTTCGAAGCACAGGTTCAGCAGATAAAACTCCTCGAGTGGCTTCACCGCGACCAGGAATTCGAGGCGCTTTACTTGAAACTCAGCGGCGCCGGCGGGGGACGGTTGATGCCGCAGTTGGCATTGTCGAGACTGCATTATTTCCTCAGGCACAACAACCTCGACGCCGTAGAGGGACTCATCGATTCCGTGCAGGGACTGGTTCCACAGGATATGATCCTGATGCTGAAAGCCGAAGTTGGCGCGTATGCGCTCCTCGGCAAACCGGCGCCGGACATTTCGGGCACTACCATGGATGGGCTTGAATTTGATCTCGCGAAGCTCAGGGGGAAAGTTGTTCTCATAACATTCTTCTCAACGGAAGCCCCAGATATCAAACGTCATATCCCGCGTCTGAACCGAATCCATGAAGAGTATTCAGAAACTGACGTCGAATTGATCGGCGTGTGCCTTGACGATAACTCCGAAAATCTGCTCCCGTTCATTGCAGCTTATGATATTACATGGCCCGTAATGCTCGACACCGACATGGAAATCCAGATGGCATACAGGGTTTACCGGGACCCAAAATTCTACCTGCGAAACCAGGACGGGAATATGGCATCCCAAAGTCTGGAGGGAGTTCTCCTCGAGGATAAGATAATTGAGCTTCTCGACATCTCATCCGGCGAACAAGAATAGGCTGACTTGAATGGCGCATTTTTTAAGGGGTTGATACCTTGTTTGAACACAATGGCACTATCTGGTAGCCCGGGGTTGAAGCCATCCTTATCCATGAAATAAATTGGCTTCTACCCCGGGTAGGCCGCAATTCATCAGATATAGAAAGGATGCGGCCAACCCGGGGCTACCAGGTCATAAATTTTTTGATCTATTTGGAGCCTCAAACAAAATGAGTCTTTACCAGAATTTCGAAGCCCCCCTAATTCCCCCCCGCTTGCGGGGGGGAT
>CBDVBS010000606.1:0-2101 GCA_965372275.1 uncultured bacterium
GGTATGGGCCTGTTGTTACAGGTGGTCAGATGTTGTCAGGCCTTGAGGCGCGCAACGCGGTCGGTATCACTTCTCTCGCCGAGGGCTTAACCTGCTTAGTGGGTTTCATTATCTACATGATCCTCAAAAACGATATGGACTGCTCGTTGGCTCCCGCGATGGTTATCGGAGGGATGTTCTGCCTGCCTTTCTCTGCCTGGACGGTGAAAAGACTTCCCACGACCAACCTCAAACTCGTTATCGGCCTGATGACGTTCGGGCTCGGTGTAATGGCATTGTGGACGGTTTTTAAATAGAAATATGCAGAACCAGTTCTTCGTGGTAAGGGAGATCCGTTAAGAAAGATCGAAGGGCACCAAATACGGTTCGCCTGAAAAGGCGGCGGTTTTAGCGAGGATAATCTTGATAAAAACGATTGGTAATATCATGAATCCTGAGAATGCTCATCTCAGGAAAACCATGCTCTACTGGTTTATCGTTTTAGTGCTGGGCATCGTTGCGGGAGTGGCTATGGGCAGGATTTTCCCGGGGGATCCTTCGGATATCCATATCGGTTCCATCTACTGGTTCATTATATTCGTCCTCATCGCATTCGCCTGTGAGTTTGTCGATTCGACTCTCGGAATGGGTTACGGCACAACCCTTACACCGATGCTGCTTATTTTCAGGTTCGAGAAGGCACTGCAGATTGTCCCATCCGTTCTTTTCACGGAATTGATAACGGGGATAACGGCGGGATATATGCATCACAGGGTGGGAAATGTCGACTTCAGAAAGGGGAGTCGCGACAGGAGCATTGCAAAAGTGCTTGCATTATGTTCAATTATTGGGACGGTGGTAGCGGTACTGTTCGCGTTTTACCTGGCTAATCTTAACAAGAACGCACTGACGATTTATATCGGTTGCCTTGTAATCATCATCGGGCTGGTGATACTGCTTACATTGAAACGTACGTTGGGCTTCTCGTGGGGTAAAGTTGTATTCCTCGGCACGGTGGCATCATTTAACAAGGGAGTGTCGGGTGGGGGATATGGGCCTGTTGTAACCGGCGGACAGATACTCAGCGGCGTGGAAAGTAAAAGCGCCATAGGTATAACCTCAATGGCGGAAGGGCTGACCTGCTTAGTCGGCGTAAGCCTCTATATCCTTGTGCCGTTTCTGAAGTGGAAATTACTCACCGCCGGGATCGCGGTTCCATGGTTGGGATGGAATATTCCCGATGGGACGATACCATTCTGGTACGAACAGATAGATTTCAGTCTGACCCCGGCGCTTATCATCGGCTCGGTACTTTCCACGCCATTCGCGGCATGGGCGGTTAAGCGTATCGACGCTACGAAATTCAGATTGATCATCGGGGTCGCAACACTCACGCTCGGTGTATTCACCCTTGTAAAGGTGTTCACGAAATAGCTATTTATAGCCTTTGGTCCTACTGTTATGATAGACCCCCTTTCGCTGGAGGGGGTTTTTGTATAGCCGATGGTTTGGTACAATTCCGACACTGTGAGTTTAGATGAAATAACGCCCGAAACTCTCATTGAGGACATCGTGGATGAAAGGCCCGATCTCGTCGGCATGCTGGCAAGGTTGGGTGTAGTGTGCGTAAAATGCTCCGATCCGTTCTGGGGGACTATCGGGGATTATTGCCGCATAAAGAACATGGATGCTGATGAGATAATCGGAAAAATAAACGAAGCGATGAGAAAGGAAGGTTCATAAAATGCCCAAGGATATACATCACGTATATAAGACTAAGCTCAGTTGGAAGGAAGGGAAAATCGGGGTGTTCAAGTCGGAAGGCAAACCTGATCTCGAAATAGCAACGCCGCCTGAATTCCACGGCCCCGAGGGGTTCTGGTCGCCGGAAGAATTGTATGTTGCCTCCGCTGAGGCGTGTAATTTGACCACATTCTTAGCAATTATTCACAGGCGTGATATTGAGATCGAGTCATACGAATCGGAATCTGAAGGCGTACTCGAAACAACCGATGAAGGTATAATGTTCACGAAGATCACAATCAGGCCGAAGGTGAAGGTAAAAAATCCTGAAGACGCCGAAAAGGTGAAGACATTTTTGGAAAGAGCACATCACTACTGC
>CBDVBS010000607.1:0-2092 GCA_965372275.1 uncultured bacterium
GGGTTGATGCCGCCCATCACCTGGGTCAGCGCCAACACCGGCTATATCCGGTTCCACGGACGTAACGCCGCGATGTGGTGGGACCCGCCGGAATCGAGTTTGCGGTACAACTACCTGTATGACGATGATGAGTTAGCCGAGTGGGTGAAGAAGATCGTCCGCGTTCAGCAGGAATGTGAGAAGCTGTATATCATTATGAACAACCATTTCTCCGGCAACGCGGTGCGTAACGCCAAGACCCTCCAAACCCTCCTCGGCCTCGAACCCCCGCCGCTGGAGAACCCGGATACGGGCAAGCAGGGGATGTTGTTTTAGGGAATGGGAAGTTCTTGCGGCTGCTATGCTATGATTAATTGGCGTTTTGCTATGAAGACTAAGAAGAAAAAATTTGATTGTGTCGAGATGAAAAACGATATACAGCGGAAGCTCCTCAAGGAGATGAAGGGTCTCTCTCCCGATGAACAGTGCCGTTTTACTGAAAAACGCATCCAGTCCGACCCAATCCTCGGCCCATTTTGGCGTAAGGTGAGGAAGAAAAAGGAAGAGTGCTGAAACAGGGGTTAAGGAATGAAATTTTAGTTTCCGTGGTACATAAAACATTGATTTCGCTTAAAAGCCTCGAACCCCCACCGTTGGAGAACCCGGATACCGGCAAGCAAGGGATGTTGTTTTAGATGGGGTGTTAAGAATTGCCTAAGACGTCACATTTCCCTGAATCACTCTCCACCGAAGAGCACAGTACCGTTTTTAAATACCTTATAGGTGTGGTTTATGCCGTAGTGGTAGGCGATTTGCCTGTAGTCGGAGACATCCATGATTACGATGTCGGCCTGCTTGCCCGCTTCGATGGAGCCGATGCGGTCAGCGCGACGCAGTGCAGCCGCGGCGTTTATTGTGCAGGCGTTTATTGCCTCGGCGGGGGAGAGGCCGAGGTTGAGACAGGCGATGGTCATAATGAGCTGGAGATTTTCGGTACGCGATGAACCGGGATTATCATCGGTGGCCAACGCGATCGCGCATCCGGCGTCGATCATCTCACGCGCCCTCGCATATGGTTTGCGAAGGAAGAAACTCGTGCCGGGGAGCAGGCAAGCGACGGTGTTGCTGTCCCCAAGCGCCTTGATGCCTTCATCCGATGCGGCGATGAGATGATCCGCGCTGGCGGCGTCCATCTCCACCGCCAACTGCGCTCCGCCGAGTGGGACGATCTCGTCAGCATGGATTTTCGCGGGCATTCTTGCGTTGCGTCCTGCTTTGATTATGCGACGTCCGTCCTCAATGGAGAATACACCTTCCTCCACGAACACGTCGATGAATTCCGCTAATTGCAAACGCTTGATTTCGGGAATCATTTCGTTGATGACGAGGTCAACGTATTCACCGGTGCGTCCCTTGTACTCGACAGGAACCGCGTGGGCTCCGAGGAATGTCGGGACGATGTCTATCGGCATAACCTCGTTCAATACATTTATAGCTGCAAGCTGCTTGAGTTCGTTTTCAGTATCGAGGCCATAGCCGGATTTGGACTCGATCGTCGTGACGCCGAAGGAGATCGATTTAATTATGTTAGCTATCCCCTGTTCAACAAGGTCGTCGATAGTTGCTTCCTGAAGGGCTTTGCGTGATGCGAGTATTCCTCCGCCGGCTTTGAGGATGTCCATATATTCGGCGCCCTGAATGCGCAATTCGAATTCATCGAGGCGCTGCCCGACATGAACGATATGTGTATGCGAATCGATAAGGCCGGGCATCACGACGCGGTTGGATGCGTCGTTGCGTTTGATGCCATCGATTCCGGCGATATGCTGTTCGACTTCGGATGTAGTGCCGACGTGCTTGATGATTCCGTCTTCCGAATAGATAGCGCCGTCGTTGATGATTCCGACATCGGCGAGGGCGTCGCGTCGTTTGGGTCCATCGTTTGATGCACAGGTAAGAAGTTGTGATGCGTTATGAATGAGCAGTTTGTTTTCATCGGCCATAAGAGTTTCACCATCTAAAGAGAATATTATGAGCAGGTTACATTATAAATGTTAGATGGCAAAAGTGCAGGGGTAGAGTTGTGTGTCTGCCCTTAAGAGGGCGACCCGCC
>CBDVBS010000608.1:0-2047 GCA_965372275.1 uncultured bacterium
GTGGTTTCGGGTCCGCGGCGCTTATAAGTTCCGCGAGTTCGACAACGTGGCTAATGGTGCCGCCATCGGTACCGCCTGACAGCAGGATCATATCGGGCCTGAGCTGACGTATGAGCTCGATCTTCTGGTGGGGCAGGCGTTTGTCATTGGATGCAAGCACCTGCATGACAATCGCTCCCGCGCCCAGCGCGGCACGCTCGGCGCTTTCAGCGGTCATCTGCCGAACTGCCCCGGCTACCATCATCTGAAGCCCACCACCGGCGGAACTGGTTGAAATGTAGATATCAACCCCGGTATCCCCTTCCGCTGGAATGATCAGCCGCTCGTCTTTCAGGAGTGTGCGTCCCGATAGATCTTCGATTTCACCGACGGCGTTCAGCACGCCCTTGGTGACATCCTCGAAAGGCGCCTCAACGGTTGTCGGTGCTTCGCCGCGATAGGTCTGCCTGTATTCACCATCCACCAATTCGATCATGATTGCCTTGGTGGTGGTTGAACCGCAGTCGGTCGCCATGATGACTTTCAAATCCGGATTGTCCTTAACTTCTGCCATTTACAAACCGTCCGATCAGTTAGATTTCCTTTTCATCTATGTGTATGGATTCAAGGTTTTCTTTCTTCTTTTCAAGTTTCTTCTTCCGCCGCTCATCGCGGGCTTTTAGTTTCATTGTCCGTGCATCATCTTCATATTTTTCTATCAATGTAATGAGCCTGTCCACGCATGCACGCTTCTCCATTGCCCTTACGAACGCACCGTGCTCAAATTCCGGCATGAAGCTGTTTTTCACAACACCCTCAAGCGTCAGGTCCTTGAACATGAACTGCCCTGCCTGCATTATGCTCGCCCCGATGAAATTCAGGGGCCTCAATGATGTGAACCACAGGATTGCCGCCGGGGCCATCCCGCGTTTGACGATAGCACGGGCGAATGCATCGAGCATCTTCTCGTCCTCGTCGGTGATCTTCTCCTCGTATTCCGGGCCGATTGCGAATGCGTGACGCCACTTCTCACGCTTTGTCGCCGGTTTTTTCCCGCAATCTTCTTTGTTTGATGTGCTCATCTAATAATGCAATCACCTTTTCCCGGTTATCCGGGCTGAAGCGAATGAAATTACCGCGATAAACCGCCATACGTGATGGCTTTGAATACGGGCTCAACTGCACTCCGACCGCATCGGTGTAGAAACTCCTGAAATCTTCCCACGGCCTGAAATTCCTTACGAAGAAAAGACTGACGATCTCGATACCTTCCTCGTCGAGTTCATAACTCGTGGGCACGAAAAATGTAACCACCGAGGCGATCAATACGGCTAAACAGATCCAGCCGTAAACTTCGCCGAAGCCCCGAAAGAGCCACGTGCATACTACTATCATGCCAATGATCAACACGCCGTGAAACGGACGTTCCGCCACGGGATGTATCCGCCAGCTCAGGGCCTTTGTTTCTTCCACTTCACCAGGTTGAGTTTCGTTTTCAACCATGTCCATAACATAAAATAAACGTCTCGAAACAGTTTTCGAGGCGATTAACTCAGCCAGGGATTACCTGAGCCTCTAAAAAGCCTTGAGAATATATCATAAAATAGTGGATTACTTCAAGTCCGCAGGGATGGACGGTAAGCCTTACTGATCTTCCGAAACGTCAATCTCGGCTTCCCCGATATCCACGCTTTCACTTTCGATAACCACTATCTCCTCTTCCGTCGAATATGGTTCCCCGGCCTTAATTCTCTCAATTCCCTTGAGCGATTGGCTAAAAACCTTCTCAGATACCGGCCTGCCGTTCTGAGAGGTGAACTCCTTCATGGCTTTCTGTGAAAGCTGCTCCGTGCCTTCTTTCTCCTTGGCCCTCTCATACTTGATATAGATATCCACAATGATTGAATACTTGTCCCGTGCCCGTTGTTTATATTCAATCACCGATTCCTCATCCGGCAGCTCGTCGGCCATCTTTTCATAGAGCCTGCCCTGGAAGAAGAATATATCGTTGGATTGACTCTCCTTAGGCAGCCTGTTTTTCTTGGTCAGGTAAATGTTGTACTGTTTC
>CBDVBS010000609.1:0-2029 GCA_965372275.1 uncultured bacterium
CCTGTATAACCCACGGTCAGTCGGGTGCCGCCTACAAACGAGTCTTCGAGGTTTGTAGGTGATCAATCTGAAGGAAAAGAATCAAGGCAAATTTTACATGGGAAAACGTCAGTTCATGAACGTGACCGGGAATGTTGAACCGTTGGTATTTGGGTGTTTTGTGGAAACCGGATTGCATGGGTATGATGTTACCATAGTCACCTACAAACTTCGAAGACTCGTTTGTAGGCGGCACCCAGACAGCAACAGACTTGGAAAACTTGCCTGCAGGCGGCACCCAGACATCAGAAGATATCGAAGACTCGTATGCAAATGATCAATATGAATGAAACATGAAAAGCTATTTCGTTTCTTCAATGCGTTTCTCGACCTGGCGTATGTGGGATGAAACGACCATGCGGTTATTCTTGTCGGGCGTGAGGTTGAGGCATTTCATGAAGACGTCATAGGCTTCTTCCCACCGTCCCTGCGCCTGGAAGAGAATACCGAGGTTGTAGTATGAAAGGGCGAAGCCGGGCTCCATTTGTATGGCGTCCCGGAATATCTCCTCGGCCTCGGCAAGATGTCCCTGCTTCGAACGTACCACGCCGAGCAGATGAAGCGGCTCGACCTTGTGAGGAAACTTCGCCACGAGATGTTCGAATGTATTCGACGCGAATTCAATATCCGGCGGCTCCTTGTCGAGAGCCGCTGATGCTTCGTTGAAGCGAAGCTGGTATTGAGCGTCGAACCCGAGATCGGCTTCGATAACATAGTCAACTTTATCCCGCGCCCGCATATAGCTTCGCTCCTCGGGATTAGCCTTGTATGCCGCGGCGTAAGCCGTATATGCCTGGTCGAAAAATCCCATCGACTCGTAGATGACGCCCATGTTGTAGTAGGTAACGTCCTTCCATCCGTCGAGTTCGATCACGCGTTCGAATTCCTTAAGCGCCTCGGAGGACAAGCCCTTCCTGGCGAATGCAACGCCGAGAAAATAGTGGGCGACGAAATTCCCGTCATCCACGCGAATGATATTGCGCAGTTGGGTAATGGCCTGCTGGTATTCGCCCTTATCGATGAGGCGTTTGATGACTTTTATTTCTTCGGGATTCTCAATGCCGCTTTCGGCGATGTTCGTGAGGACTTCGGCCTGCCGGAGGCGTTCTCCCCGCGCACCGATACCCCATCCCGCGAGAACGATCACCGCCGCGAGGATAAGCGCTTTCAGGACATCCCCGGTGAGGGATTTCTTCCTGATGAATTTCCTCTCCTTCACCACCGGCCTGTTTTCATCACCTTCAGGCATATTTATCACCATCAATAGTATCCGAATCTAATGGGGACGGTCCTCAATTTTTGGAAAAATCAGGACCGTCCCCGAATTTGATGCTGTATAATACACGCCCACGAATTTTTATTTAAAAGGAGAAAGAGATGGAAGGCTGTAAGAATTTCGAGAAGAACAAACAGCATTGCAACTGCACGTACAGTTGCGGCAAGAAATATACCTGCTGCGAATGCCTGCATTACCACAGACGGCTCGGCGAACTTCCCGCCTGTTTTTTCTCCGACGCCGATGAACGCACTTATGACCGGACATATGGCAAGTTCATAAAAGCGCAGGGGAAGTAAGACGGAGGGTAAGCCGCGTGTTCTTAGGTAGCGCGTGTTTATTGGGTAGCGCGTATCTATAGGTCGCTCCGCGACCGATGATGCGCGCACATTATGGCCCATTAACCTGCCCCCCCATCCGTGTGCCACCGCTACTGACCGTCTTCGGGCATAGCGGTGTTTTGGAACACTGACAAGCTTCGAACCGTCTGTTGGGGTTGGTAGTTAATTTGACGCTTGTCAGTGGCACCCGGAGGTCGCGTATCCGGTAAGACACCGCTGTCCTCGAAGACTCGGATAGCGGTGGCACCCGGATGAAATAGTAAATGTTATAACCCGAACCACGACCGTACTTGTCCGACGAAGCGTAGCGAAGGCGGAAGGGAGTGGACATTCTGAGCACGGGTAAGCTCGAAGACTCGCTTATCCGTGGCAC
>CBDVBS010000610.1:0-2028 GCA_965372275.1 uncultured bacterium
CAAGGATAATAGCAATGCGTAGGAAAAGGCTCCTTTGGCAAATATTTCCATCCTACCTGGTTATCATCCTGGTATCCCTGATCGCCGTAACATGGTACTCGGCGGTATCACTTCGGGATTTCCATATCGGGAATACCGCAAGCGACCTGGAAGCAAGAGCTTACCTTCTCGAAGAACAATTCGTTCCCCTCATAAACTCAAACGATGTTGATGAGATCGACAAATTGTGCAAGGAGCTTGGACACGACTCATCTACAAGGATTACGGTAATCCTCCCCGATGGAACCATCGCCGGTGATACCGACGAAGTACCAAAGAGGATGGAGAACCATGCAAACAGACCCGAGGTTCAACAAGCATTGAACGATACGGTGGGGGAATCCCGAAGGAAAAGTCCCACGCTGCAATGGGAGATGATGTATGTCGCCATCCCGTTGAAATCGAATAATGAGATCATCGGGGTTGTAAGAACCTCCATTCCATTGGTCGCGATCAGCCGCGCGCTTGGCGGCATGTATTCCAGGATAATCGTCAGCGGATTTATCATTGCGGTATTAGCCGCCGCAATCAGCCTTGCGATATCCAAGCGATTAGCCGAGCCTCTCGAACAGATGAAACATGGCGCGGAGGCATACGCGGCGGGTGATTTCAGCGTACGCCTTCCGGTCGTCCAGACCGAAGAGATAGCATCCTTAGCCGACTCCATGAACATAATGGCCGGGCTGCTCAATGAGCGAATAAACACGATCACGATGGAGAGAAACGAACGGGAAGCCGTGCTCTCAAGCATGGTTGAGGGTGTATTCGCGGTTGACCCTGACGAGCATATCATCAGCATTAACACTGCGGCGGCACGAATGCTTGAAATAAATATGGATAATATACATGGACGAAGTATTCATGAAGTAATCAGGAACACCGAGCTGCAGGAATTCGTTCAACAGGCGCTCAACGCCGAGGGCACCATTGAGGATGAAATCATCCTCAGGCCAAAAGAAGTACGCTACATCCAGGTTCATGGAACAACTCTCTTAGATGCCGGTGGTGCACGATTGGGCGCTGTTGTCGTGCTCAATGACATCACGCGCATACGCAGGCTTGAGAATCTGCGGCGGGATTTCGTGGCAAATGTCTCGCACGAATTGAAAACGCCGATAACATCAATTAAAGGCTACGTCGAGACTCTCCAACAGGGCGCGATTAATATTCCTGACGATGCCGATCGATTCCTCGGTGTCGTTGCCAGACAGGCTGAAAGGCTGAACAGAATTGTCGAAGACCTGTTGCTGTTATCAAGGATTGAGCAGGACAAGGGAAGTCCCTCCATTAAGATTGAGAAAATCCCATTGTGCAAGATTATCGATGCTGCTGTTGATGATTGCCGGGCATTTTCAAACGATAAGAACATAGAGATAAATATGACATGCTCAAAAGACATCGTCGCTGAAATAAATGCCCCGCTTCTCGAAACGGCAATAGTCAATCTTATTGATAATGCGATCAAATATTCAGATACCGGAAGCAAGATTCTCATTAACACCGAAACGCACGCGGATGAAATCACCATCAGCGTAACGGATCATGGTTTGGGCGTAGCCGCCGAATATCAGCCGAGATTATTCGAGCGTTTTTACCGGGTAGATAAGGGCAGGAGCAGGGAGATGGGGGGAACCGGGCTCGGACTGGCAATTGTAAAGCATATCGCCGAAGCGCATAAGGGACATGTTTCAGTGGAAAGCAAAATCGGACAAGGTAGCATGTTCCGTATCCACCTGCCCAAACCGGCGAATTAGACCAATTCCATTTACAAATTGTTCTTACCATCAGACGTGTGCATCAGACGGGTGCCGCACACTTCACCCTAACATTGCATAAAAAGCGTGGTAGTTTAGAGAAAATACACTTGAGATACTATTGTCCTGATGGCACGGTCTGCCCGAGTCTTCGAGGGCTGACCGTGGTCTTATACCAATTCCGTTTGATAAGTATTTCTATTAGAATTTGCATAACGCTGGGATTCTCTTTCCC
>CBDVBS010000611.1:0-2023 GCA_965372275.1 uncultured bacterium
TTATTTTCAACAGCTACAACCCCAAAATGTTTTTCAACACATAGTCAATTTATTATGTTCTCGACGAGGAGAATTGGCGGCTTGGGATCGAACCCCTTTCCGACAGGTTCGCGGAATGGGATGTAACCGATTATGCCGATTTCAGCATCCAGAACGCGGAATGGGATCCCGCCTCGCGTAACTGGACAATAACCGTTCAACTGAAAAACCCCACCAATCTCACCGGTTACGGCATATGGGCGGTATTCACCGAACTCGGTTCAAAGACGATTGTCGCACCTGATGGTTTTATCTACACGGCCCCGCCCGAGTCAAAGAGGGTCCCGGTGGCCGCGTTCGACAAGAACCAGTTGCATCGGGAATTCCCGCCGTACTACCAGGACGTACGCGACATCATAATTCACTGGCCCGAGGAGGTGCATACGTGGATACCGATCGAGTTCTATATCGACGCGCAATGGCCGAAGGCCCGCAAAATGCCGGTTATTGAAGACCTGGCGGTATCGTTCCAATCCGGATTATCCGGGATAAATGTTATCACGGCGTATGTGGAAGACTGGCAGGATGCCGGAGACGCCTTGACCGTGTGGGCCGACTGCACAACCTTTGGCAGCGGGTTGCCGTTGATGTTTGATGATGGAGAGCATGACGACGGGATTGCCGATGACCACACATTCGGCGGGTTCTTCATTGATAATGCCGTCGAGCCGGCGAATTATACGATCACCGTTTACGCCAAAGATCCGGAAGATCACGGTTTTGAAAATGATATCACCCATTTCTTCTCGGGTGGCGTTTCGGAAAAATGCTTCGACTTTGTGACCTTGGCTGAGGGATATCACGGGCAGATTGGTGAATTCCAGGAATTGGTCATTGATGACCTGGATGCGATGGAGAATTATTGGACCGCCAACTTCGGCTCCACGAGCGGGATGCCGGTGGTTGATTTCGACATAGAGAGAGTGATCGCGATTAATATGGGTCTGAAATCAAGCAGCGGGTTCTGGATCGAGATCGACAGGATGTGCGTCGATCCCTTGATCGATATGCTCGCTATCGATGTTGACTACATACGGCGTCATCCCGGCGTGGGATGCATCGTGATGCCTGCATTCACCAGCCCCTACTGGATCGGTAAGATCCAGAAGACCGAACATACGATATTTTTCTTCGGTATGGATTATGTATATCAATGTCCGGATAATATCGGCTCACTCAATTCATGGCCCGTTATGAGAGGCTACAACAGCAAGCTGGTGAATTTCGGGGAGTATTACATCGACAATCTTACGGACTGGGAATCGTTCTGGCTCGATCTAACAGGCTCGTCGTCCGGCATCCCGGATATCGATTTCGGCGTCAACTCCATCGTAGCGATCATAATGGGCGCAAAGGATCGCGGGATGCATTTCACCGACCTGCGACGGATCCTGTTTGACACTGAAGGGCCTTCCCCTGTTTATAAAACCCGTTATGCCTTTGTTACGCCGCCCGAGGAATGCTACTCATGCTACATCCCGACCGTGCCGTACGGTATCTGGAGAATGCCGAAACCGGACAACCCGCTTGAGTTTGAACGATATGACCAGGTGATGACCTGCGATTAATAATATGCCATTCGAGACAGACCCATCAGTGTGGGGCAGACTTTCCAGTCTGCCACCAGTCCTGCCCAAGTATCGCAGGCTGGAAAGCCTGCGCCACACTTTACGCATTTCCCAGATAATCCTTTATAATGGCTGACTCAGTTCATCAAACAAAGGATGCAGAACGCACATGATCCGATTTGTCTTTGTATTTCTCATATCGCTTCTTGCCGTAACATTGTTCTTCGGCGGATGCGCGACCAGTCCGGAATCCGTTAAGAACAAACAGGCGGTTAAACTCTCCAAGAAGCTCGAGGATGATGATTGGCAGATACGTCTTCAAGCCGTCGAGGAACGTCGCTGGGTAGGCTCCCATGCCGCCGAGGCAACAACCCTTCTTCTTGAAGCCCTCAAGGATGAGCACTGGGAACTTCGTG
>CBDVBS010000612.1:0-2008 GCA_965372275.1 uncultured bacterium
CAAAAGCTCCTTGAGATATTTATCGCCGAATCCGCCGGTGATAATTCCACGAACGCCGACTTCCTTTGCCTTATTGAAAACGTTTATATCGACATACCGTCCGCAGACGATGATCTTGTCTTTATGTGCTTCGGTGATCTTATCAGGCGTGATGTCATCCGATGGTTTGTCGACGATTACCGCCAACTCACCGGAGATCTCTCCGCCGACGCCGAAGATTCCCTGGATGAACGTGCATGGTGCTTCAACAACGACACCCTCTTCGGGGATGGTCTCCACGACAGTGCTGTCGATGTAGGCCTCTATCGTTACCGGCTGGGGCATAGCCCTGAGTATCACCTGTCCGGTGATGGTGCTGATCTTTTCGACTGTTCCCTTGAACGGTGATTTAATTTTGGTTACAAGGAATTTCAGGAATGGAAGAATCGGTTTCGTCTGGGCGATTACCTCGCCCTCTTCCATCGCTTCACCTTCCTGCTTGACCATAAGGGATGGGATTTCCCCGGGTTCGCATCCGAGCAGGCCTACTATGTTCATGATCTTTACGTCGCCTGGAAGCTCCGTCTTAGCGACAATATCGTTCGCTTTGACCTTGTCCCCAACCTTGACGAGCACATTACCCTTCAAAGGAAGGGAACGCGATTTTCGAAGAATGGTGTGAGCGGTAACTTTCAGTCCCGGTGTGTATGCCTGTGCCATTTCACTCACCCCCCTTTCTTGGAGGATATGCATCGAAGGCGGCAGTCCAGCCTTCGACCTGCTTTACTTTTTCCTGCTGTGTGGCGGCGAATTTTATCGGACGCCCCCTGCAATCGATAACAATTCCAACGACACCGCCAAACACCTCGCCTTTCGCCGGACGCCCCTTGCCACCGCCCATATTCAGCGTACGTCCCGGCGTGACTTCGGCAATACCCTTCTTAGGTTGATTTTTCTCGTCAAGACCGTAGGGAATGACTTTGACGTCGCCGAACTTGACTTCCCCTTCATCAATGCTGCCGTCCTCGAAGGTTATACTGTATTTCACCCCGGTATCACCCGGTTTTGCAACCCCGGCCGGTGCAATACATGAACCGAGATAGATCATGCAGTCCTTGTCGAATACTTCGGATGCCGCTTTAGTATGAACTTGTGATAACACCCCGAGATGAGGCATCATAAATATGGAGTCAACCGCTAATCGCGTAAATCCCTGCGGCTGGAATGCATCGACCAGCATCATTGCCCCCTGGCAGCGTCTCGGCGCATGGCTTATAACACCGCCGGAACCGACGAGCAGGTCAAGGCTCATCATATTAATAAGCGTCCCGCCGCTTTCCTCAGAGTCGAATGCGTCACCGATGTCACGCTCCATCCTGATACCCTTCAGTCCCGTGGCGAGGCTCTTGTGCTGTTCGAACGCGAGCCTGAGCGCTTCACGTGCAAGTCCCTGCTCTATGATAAGTTCATCGAGAAGCTGGGGTATGGTGGTCGGACGGATCATCTTGTTCTTGATTCGGTTCCTGAGGTCCTGTTCCTCGATTTCGAAGCTCGCCCAGCGCATCACGTTGTCGATACCGGCTTCGGCGAGTACGTTCGATACCGAGTAGCTCATGCCGAGGTTGGCCGATACAGAGCGGTTGAATACGCCTTCTTCACCGACCCTGAAAAAGCTGAAAACGTCGGTCGTTGCGCCGCCGATATCAACACCTATCACGTTCAGGTTATTTCGCTCCGCGATTGTCCGGATGATGAGACCCATCGCGGCGGGCGTGGGCATAATGGGTGCGCCGCACCAGTCGATGAGTTTGTCGTATCCCGGGGCCTGGGCCATCACGTGTTCCTCGAAAAGATCCTGTATCTTCTGGCGTGCCGGGAACAGGTTCTCCCTCTCCAGGGTCGGACGGATGTTGTCCGTAATCGTGAGTGCGGTTTTATCTTCGAGTACTTTGCTGACTTCTTCGCGCGCGTCGATATTTCCGGCATATATTACCGGCAGCCGATATGTGATTCCCAACCGTGGTTTCGG
>CBDVBS010000613.1:0-2001 GCA_965372275.1 uncultured bacterium
AATTTTCTCCGGCGCCACGCCCCTACTGATCAGTTCCTGTTTGAATCCCGGCGATAACACTGTCACTTGGTCGGCCCCGCAATAGATCCAGCCGCAGATTCCATTCAGAACATTCAATACGGCCTTGTTCCCGAGCATTTTTGAATTGGCCACGGATTCGGGCCAGAGGTCCTGTACATCGATGATGACTTTCGCACCGAACAGGAAACGAAGCAGAAAGGCGGGTGGCCCAAGGGTTACAAGATTGTAGACATATATGATGTCCGGTTTTCTAACCAGCCAAGACCCAAGAAAGAAGGCGGATAGCGAAAAACTGAGGTAGTTCAGGATGCGGTGAAAGGCCGACTTGTCGTGGCTGGGGTAGAGGGGAACCCGATGGACCGTGATGCCGTCCATCACTTCCCGCCGGCAGGGGCGAACGTGATATCCCGGATAAAGCTTGCCACCGGGGTAGTTGGGAAAACCTGTCAGGACTTCTACGTCATGGCCTCTATCGGCCAAGGCTTTCGCAAAGGGAAGACCCTTGAAGAAGGGTTCCGGCTGAAACCACTGGGTTAGAAAGAGGATACGCATGTAATCACGATTTGTGCCAGACTACCCGGTTGACGTAATCTGTATAACTCAGGATGATCCGGACGACTTTCTCCGAGACATTGGGTACATCATAATCCCTGACCAAGCGAAGGGTTCGATCCGCGCCCCGGGGTTGGCCTTCGAGGATGGCGAGGCCCTCCTGAATTCGCGCCCAGTTCAATCCAACCATCATCACAACCCCTTCCTCTATTCCTTCCGGCCGCTCATGAGCCTGCCGGATGTTGAGAGCAGGAAAATTCAGAATCGACGATTCTTCAGTAATCGTTCCGCTGTCCGACAGAACGGCCCGGGCATTTATCTGGAGCTTCACATAATCGATCAGCCCGAATGGCTTGTGCATTTCCACGAGCTTCGGCAATTCGATCCCTTCCTGCTCAATACGTTTCCTCGTGCGCGGATGGGTGGTCATGATGATGCGCTTGCCGTAAGAAACGACCAATCCCTGCAATATCTCGATAAGCCCCCGAAAATTGCCTTCATCATCGACATTCTCTTCCCGGTGGCAGCTCACCACGAAGTATTCCCCGGTTTTTAGATTCAGCCGACTTCCGATCTCCGACTTCTGGATTTTAGGCAGGTAGTAATGCAGCACCTCGAACATGGGGCTGCCCGTCTTGATCACGCGGTCCGGCGGCAACCCCTCGCGCAGGAGATATTCCCGGGCGATAGCGCTGTATGGCATATTGATGTCGCTGATATGATCGATGATTTTTCGGTTGATCTCTTCGGGCACTCGCTGATCAAAGCAGCGATTGCCTGCCTCCATGTGAAATACAGGGATTTTTCGGCGTTTGGCGGGGTAAGCAGCCAGGCAACTGTTGGTATCGCCTAAAACCAGTAAAGCATCGGGAGTTTCTTTTTCCAGAACTTCATCCACCCGCGCTATCACCTGGCCCACTGTTTCACACGCATTCTTCCCAGCCGCTTCCAAAAAATAATCCGGTTTACGAAGCTCCAGATCCTCAAAAAAAACTTGATTCAGCTCATAGTCATAGTTTTGGCCAGTATGGACTATCACCTGGGTCATATACCGGTCCAAGGCGGCCATGACGCGGGAGAGCCGAATAATCTCCGGTCGGGTGCCTACTACCGTCATTACTTTAAGTTTATTCATAATAGCCTTTCTTTTTTCTACCACGAAGAACACGAAGGAAAAGAAGGTTTCATAAAACCATCCGCTTGATTCCGTCCTTCAAATACTTGACGTTGAAGTTTATCAACAGTCCGATTGATATACCGGCTAATTTCATATAGGTAAGCAGCTGTGCCTGATGGATTGGAAGAAGCTTATCTACGCTTTTTAACTCAACAATAATGCTGTCACCTATCAACACATCAATCCGATAACCACAATCAAGCCTTATGTTTTTGTATTCCACAGGAAGGGGATGTTGCAGCTTGAACGGT
>CBDVBS010000614.1:0-1993 GCA_965372275.1 uncultured bacterium
TGCGCGATGGCCCAATTCCCGGTATCTTGTCGAGAATCGACTCCCGCAGCTTCCTGCTTCGAATATGTCTCTGGTAATCATTGGCAAACCGATGTGCTTCATCCCTGATTCTCACGAGCAGACGCAATGCCGGGTCGGTCTTCTCCAATGTGATGGGCTGCTCATTTCCCGGCAGAAATATCTCCTCCTCACGTTTTGCCAATGCCGCAATCTGGATCTTACCCGCGAACCCTTTTTCTTCGAGCAGGGAGTATATAGTTCCCAAATGCCCCTTGCCTCCATCGAGCAGGATCAAATCGAGTCCTTCGACCCCTTCGGGATAGCGGATAAATTCCTTCAGGCGACGTTCGATAACTTCGCGCATCATCGCATAATCGTCCTGTGCCTTAACTGTTTGAATACGATATCGTCGATATTCATTTTTATCCGGCACACCGTTCACCAGCACAACACGCGACCCGACGGCGGTCAGCTCTTTATTGTCGGTGCCAAAGTTGGAGATGTCGTAGCACTCGATACGTTTCGGCCTCCGCCTGAGATGCAGAGCTTCCTTCAAACCTTTGAGTCCTTCACGTATTGCCCGGGCGTCCCTCTCTTCCCTCTGGATAATTTCCCTCAGTTTTTCATCGGCGTTCTGCTTGGCCAGTGCAATCGTCTTCAATCGGTCGCCGCGTTGAGGCGTCTGAACTTTGACTTTCACCCCTGCTTTTTCAGAAAGCCACTCCTCGATGTCACCCTTCTCGCTGATGCGTCCATCGAGGTATATCGCGGGCGGTATTGAAGATGCCACATCGTAATAAAGCTTCACGAATCCGCTGAGCACTTCGGTGTCTGAACCACCGGCGATACCGTCCAGCCTGAAATGCTCCCCGCCCATCAATTTGCCTTCACGTACGAACATCACCTGCGCGACAACACGGTCGAACATACGCGAGATGGCAACATAGTCCTCATCGACCGGTTTGACATTCACGACACTCTGCTTCGACAGGATGTCCTCGATAGCCCGTACGCGATCACGGTACAGCGTGGCGCCTTCATAATCCTGCAGGCCCGAGCAGGCGTTCATTCGGTACCGCAGATCATCCAGCAGCTTCGAGCATCTACCCTGGATGAACTCCGCGATCTCATCCATCACGCGCGAATATTCTTCCTCGGTGACCTTGCCGACGCAGCATCCTAAGCAGCGTTTTATCTGGTAATTCAGGCAGGGGCGTTGACGCGGTTTTGAAAGGTCGTGGGAACATTCGCGAAGCTGGAATATCTCATGGATGAGATCGAGCATACGTCTTACCCCGAACACCGAATAGGGTCCGAAGTAACGCGCGCCGTCCTTTTCGATCTTGCGGGTCAGGATTGCGCGCGGGAATGGCTCGACGGTAATCTTGATATAGGGGAATGATCTATCATCCTTCAGACGTATGTTGTATTCGGGCTTGTGCTTCCGTATGAGATTGGCTTCGAGGTTGAGGGCTTCGCGTTCGGATGCGGTGATCGTGTATTCGAAATCGGCAATCTCGCTTCGCAACAGGATGGTTTTCAGATCGAGACGGCGGTGCTTTCGGAAATATGACCGTACACGTTTCCTCAGGCTTTTCGCCTTGCCGATGTAAATCATCCTGCCGACTTTGCTGAACATCGTATAGACGCCCGGCCGGTCGGGGAGCAGCGCTAATTTCTCCTCGATCCGCTTCTTTATCTCCCTCTTCTCACTCACGGGTTTATTATACAGGAAAGACGTATGGCATTTGCAGCATATCAATGGGAGGCGTGTATCTATTGGGTAGCGCGTATCATCGGGTAGCGCGTATCATCGGGTAGCGCGTATCTATAGTGAGCGCCAGCGAACGATGATGCGCGCTTGTTGTAAGACACCGCTGTCCGCGAAGACGCGTAGTAGCAGTGGCACACGGAATCATAACCTAAGGTAGCTGCTATCAATGGCACATTTTTAAGGGGTTGATACCTCATTTAGACAAAAAGGCAATACCTG
>CBDVBS010000615.1:0-1987 GCA_965372275.1 uncultured bacterium
ATGGCACGGTCTGCCCGACGCTTTGGGAGGGCTGACCGTGGTGTATGTTGGAATCTCGCTAAGACCACGGTCAGCCCTCGAAGACTCGGGCAGACCGTGCCATCAAGACATCGGTATTTCAAGTATCTATGCAGACTATTCTGGATTTCACTTACATTGGCGAGTGATACGAATGCCAGTTATTGTGTCCCATTGCTTTCCGGAGGATCTTCTATTTAACCGGTATCGAGCAAAAAAAATGTGACCGGCGTAGGGGGGAACACCGGCCACTCAGGTAGATTATATCAATCTTGAATTAAAGTCAAGACCCGATTCCGGGTTTTATCCATCAAACAGCCGGCCTATCTTGTACAACCCAAGCGGGATGCGCATAGGATGAAAATTTTACCGCCACATTAAAATATCCTCTAACAGCAAATAATTCCCGCGCATTTTGATGTGATCGGATTCTGAATAATGCGTAGACATTATATGTTCCCCCGGGGTATGATTGCATTGAACGGTATCCAATTCCGAACCATCCCGAGGTACAGTGAATAATGTTTAATCAACTTGCGAAAATACTCCCCACCGCCATGGTCATTATCGTTGCCTGGGTGATGGTTGACGCCTTGATGGCCACGCGGAATGAGTGGCGTCAGTGGCCCCTGAGACTGGCGAGATTCTTGACCGCTATTATCGCGGGGACGCTGATATTTGCCCTCATCTATTTCATCGGCGGGATAATAGTCTCAACCCTCGGATACACATACTACGACCAACCGCTTCTCAGGCTCGCGCACCTGGTCTGTATACTGGGAGCATACCCCGCGGGGATGGCGGCGGCGCTCATATTCCGCACCAGGCATGCATCGCTGATCCTCGGCATACTGCTTGTGATAGCGGTTCACCTGTTCGATCAGGGCTCTTACTTAGGACGGATGGTGTTCGACGATCCGGCGATCCCGCTCAACGGTGATTTCTCCCTGACGAACATGGCATTGATGCTGGTAACCACCCTCATCGGCGGTGAAGTCGGATTGAGGCAAGGCTTGAAAGCGGTCACAAAAAATCCTCCGAAAACCGCATTTCCATTAGATATACCGGAAAAGGCCGCCTTGACATCGGATGGGGGCTAAGCTAATATGCCATTGTTTTGCTGGATACAACAACAACAATAGAAGGCGTAGTCAAATGGTTCGATTCCCGGAAGGGCTACGGCTTTATCACCACTCCTGATGGGGACGACATCTTTGTCCACTATACGTTCATTCCGGGTGACGGATACAGGAGGTTGGAACCGGGGGAAAGGGTGCAGTTTGATCTCGTAAAGAGCAACAGGGGTATGCAGGCAAGGAATGTGCTGAGCCTTGGAGAGGCATAGGGCGGGATAAAATGGAAATGAAAAATGAGCCTGATCAGGCTCTTTTCTTTATCTAAACCTTCCTCGCAACGTCGGGTTAAAACGAATTAAGTATCATGCTCACGAATGTTGGAAGTCCCAGCGTTATCGGCGTGCAGGACGGATCACCGGGAATTCCCTGCGGGCCGAAACCACCGCTGCCCGGATTCTGATGGTCTCTTAGCCATGCGGCGTATTCCTCGTAGAGCCTGTATTTGTTCTTGCGCTCCTGCCATCGGTCGACATACGATGCCTGCTCATCCATGTGGTTCTCCAGCCGCGCCTTGATCCTGTTGACGTCTGCATCCATTCCCTTGACTTCCTCCGCATCGCCACCGCTTACGCCGGCGGGTGGGTCAATAGTTACCGGACCGGGAGCGTCCGCTATACCCGCGTTCGCCAGGCTGATGAATGCCGATGAGAGGAAGAGGATCGTTATCGTCGACAGAGCATAGGCCAGTTTCGTTGTAAGTCCAAGGTTCCATCTAAACATATATTGCCTCCTTGTCGTATCGTCTCGAAATCAAAAAACCGTCATCTCATTTTGCCGTTCGATAAAGTTCCTCGGCACGAGATGGCGGTCCATCATCCACTTCGGCAGGCGAG
>CBDVBS010000616.1:0-1975 GCA_965372275.1 uncultured bacterium
CAATGTCGCCAACAGAACAAGAACCCCGTTATTCGCGCCTTTAACGCCAATCTCCTGCTCATTGAAGTAAGTCGTGCCGACCCTGTTGAAATTTTCACCCGATTCGGTGGCATACTCCACCGTCACTACCGCGATCTGGGTGCCGTTGGTTTCACGAAAATCCAGCAGCAATTCTTCAAGGTGCGCCTTCTCCTCCGATGAAATCACACCCGCGAAGTCGCTGACAAAACCGGTTGCGTCGGGTATCTGGTGAGCGTATGCCAAAGATGGAAAAAGGGCTAATGCAAATATGCTTATGAGCAGAACATATATTATTCGATTCAGCTTCACATTGTTCTCCTTGCTCGAAATCCGGTGAGCCGGTTATTCGACAATATCCGGGGGAGGATTCAGCGGAACCTCCTTCAAACCGAACATACCGCCGATAATGTTATTCGGGAAATTTGACAGCGATGCGTTGAATTTCTCACTGACCGGCACCAGTATGTCACGCTGTGTTTGATAGCGGTTGTAGATCCCGTCTACCTGTGCCTCCTGGTTACGCGCCCCCTGTGTTACTTCCAGTGTATGCGGCGACACCAGTTCCCTTACTATCATGGTGAGATCCTTGTAATCCCTGAACACGGCATCGAGATCGGGTAGCGTGTCAGCGGCTTCGATTGCAGGTCTCAGAGATTCAATCTGAGCCATCACCGAATCGAAGGAATCCATGTTTTCATCCTCTATGTAACGCCCGAGCGTACGCGGTGTATCAAGCCCGTTGATGAGCTTCTCCTTAAGCGTGTTGAATTCCGCTTCTACAAGTTTGTATTTCGATTGAAGTCCGATATTCACCGCAACAAGCGCGATAATTATGATGAAAAGGACTATCAAAAATATCGCGATGCATCCGATCCGGTTAATCATTCCCTGACGCTGCATCTGTTGTGCTTTCTCCGAAGAACTCATCTATGCATCACCTTCCGATCCCAGATCTATCAAATCATCCTCCCCCTCGGGAGTGAAATCGACCTTGACCAGCGCCCTTGCTTCCGGCCCGAAATCGAAGTAATCCGCAGGTGCGAAACCGAACATGGCGGCTATGTAACTCGTGGGGAATGTCCCGACGAGATCGTTATATACCTTCACGACATTATTGAATGCTTCCCTCTGCTCCGCTATCTCCTCCTCAACCTTCTCCAACTCATTCATAAGGTTGAGAAAATCCTCGCTTGCTTTCAGGTCGGGGTATGATTCGCGCAGCATTATTATCCGCTTGATATCCTTCGCGACTTCCTTCTCGTCATTCATGCGCTTCGAGGCATCCTGGGCATACGCGGCTTTCGAACGAGCGGTCGCGATACCCACCAAGGTACTCTCCTCGTGCTTTGCGTACCCTTTCGTAACTTCGATAAGTGCCGGGATCAAATCGGCCCGTTTCTGAAGTACCGTATCTACCTGGGAGAATGTCCGCGAGATGACATTCCGCATCTCAACGAGACGGTTATAGCTGAAGAAGAAAAACAGGATGATTACAACAAACGCTACTATCAGTGCAATTAACAGGGGCATTACGCCTTCCCTTTTGACCAGTATCCTCTCAACCCGTTTGGTCCCTTAACCCGAATCCTTCTTTGTTCGGATGCCCCAAATTAAAACCCTCAATACCTCTAATGTCAACATCTATAGATAATCGTGGGTCCAGAGGCCCATCCCGGTAGCTGCTAACTTTCCGTCTTAGGAATGAGTTGCTACCTCACCGGGGTACAGGATAGTCCGGATAAACATTTGAGATGCGCTGTCCTGATGGCACGGTCTGTGAGTCTTCGAACTGACCGTGGTCTTAGTGAGTAATCCTTAATAATCCACGGTCAGCCCTCCCAAAGCGTCGGACAGACCGTGCCATCAAGAACAAATAATCCCGGGTGTTTCGGGAATTAATTCCCGAAACGGGTAAGTAAAAGTTTCGGCAACAAGTTACCGAAACACCGCAAGT
>CBDVBS010000617.1:0-1973 GCA_965372275.1 uncultured bacterium
TTTGCCGTTTGTAAGGATTTTCGACTTTTTTCCGCCCCGTCAAGCGAGTCTTCGAAGCTTGTAGGTGACGGGAGTGAATATTTCCCCGGCATTTGTCGCTCCCTGATTTATTTAATCATGCCGGCTGGAAGCCAGCGCTCCAGCAACCACCCCTTTACTCGAAGACTCGCAAAAGGGTGCCACAAGAGCATTGATTAATTGCAGGTGAATTGCATCAGTGTTCTCGTTTTTGCAAAAAAAACCCGGCAAGTACCGGGTTTGGATTTGGTCAATCATATTCTACCAGCACCGTATCAGTTCCAGCATCTCGTCGTGAGGAGCATATGCGTAACGTCCCTCGAAAGTAATCCCGTTAATCGTATCAGGAGCTAAGATTTCATTCACGGGTTCGAACACAAGCTCCGGGTTTTCGGGATCGGATATCCTGATGACATAACATGTATCACCCCAAGCATACAGGTAATTACCCTCCACGCGTAAGCCTGTTATCGAATCACCATCCCAGCCGTCCTTAATTGTTGTCTTACTGATCATGACCGGATAAACGGGATTGGCATAGGTAAATATCCCAAGCCGACCGTCATTCCCCCACACGTAACCATGGCTATCGGATATCGCCAACGGGAGATTCATCACGTCGTTCCATCCCAACTCACCCTTCGGTGACGGCGAATTTGGATTGGAGACGGAATACACTCCCACCCCTGATCCTTCGTGTACCGCGAACAGATCATTGCCATCGAGTTCCAACGCCCATGGCATATCAAACGAACTGTAGCTGCCGCCCCACACCGGCTCATCCAGGTTGGTCGCGTCAATCGTTGCTATACGGTTCCAGGCCGGGATGGAACATATCAAATACTCCTCATCCTTCACAACCGCGTCACCAATAATCGGCATACCTCCCATAACCCCCCTTGCCAGCGGCTCGGCAGGCGTTGAAAAATCAAATACAACTAACGAACTTGCTAAGTAATCCCATCGTTCAAAGTAACCGTACGCAACCTCGTCCCCAACATAAACGTGATACCTGTCAACATCAGTTGTCGGATATGGGGCATCGGACTGCGGTGTCGGAACACCATGCGCTCCTAACGTATAGATATTCAGCCCCGTTGCCCCAAGGGCATAGAGGTTGCCGTTCTTAACCGCGATTGCGGATTGGCTGAAGGGATAATCCATATTATCGACTACCGTCGGGTGCGGGATTACCTCCGAACCGGTCAGCAACTCAACGGAGATCTTATCGTACAGCCAAATTTCCGTTGTGTCGGTTTTTGCTTTTATCCAAAGTTCATAATCGCCGGGAGAATGCCCGGCAAACGGTATGTCAAACGCGGCGTAGTAGTTAACCAGGCCGCTCACAGCGTCCCAGTATGAGAGTTCGACATCGCTGCCGCCAATTGCGGTCAAATCGAGAATCACGGTTTCCACGGGATTCATATGGGTGAACACATCAACGTAGCAATTTATCGTGCCACCTGTCTCGTTCAATTCACCCCATACCAGCTTGCCGCCCGAACCTATATTGAACGGCTCGGGACATGGATTCGGCCAGGATGCATCAACCGCCACAAGTATGGAAGCCCACTGGGGTGGAGCCGGGGTTTTGAGGGAGTAATGCACGGTTTCAATCGCACCGGGATAGAACAGGTACGGCCCGGGATCGGCGGGGAAGCGTTTGAATGGATTGATCTCGACAATACCGCCGTTGTCCCAGAGGGTGGTGTAATCATCGGCGTTGTAGAGATCGTGGCCGACATCGCTGATCATTAACCCCCGAACGTCATTGCCATAAAGATCGGTCCAGTTCCTCAAAGTGATATCCGCTTCAAGGCGATGCTCCTCCGGGAAGAAGCCCTGCACCTGAATAAGAAGGCAGTCATTGCAATTCGGCGGAAGCAGCATATCGACCACATCGGCGTGAAACGATCCCGACCGAACCACCCTTGTAGTGATATCACCCGCAGGGG
>CBDVBS010000618.1:0-1961 GCA_965372275.1 uncultured bacterium
TGAGGAAACTATGTTTACATCGATGGACAGATATCTTGGGTTGACTCTCAAGGACCGTTACAGGCTTGAACGTTTCCTTGGGGAAGGCTTAAGGGGGCTGGCGTTTCTTGCTTATGACAGCCTTCTTGAGGGATGGGTTGTCGTTAAGATCATCAAGGACGAGATTGAGGGTTTCCCGGTCCCGGTTGGCGATGAATGGATCGAGGAGCCGAAGAAAGCAATGCAGGTACGCTCCCACCCGCACATCGCGGCGATACTTGACTTAGGTGATGAAATAGCGGTCAGTGAGGGTGAGAAGGCGAGACTGCCGTTTATTGTCTGGGAATATATTAAAGGAATTTCTCTCGATGACATCATAAACTCGGACGAGGAGTTATCGCTGCCGGAATTGCTCGTGTTGGCGAAGCAGTTCTGCGAGACCCTGATTTTTCTCAAGGAAAAGAAACTCAGTCATGGTGATTTGCACCCGCGTAACGTTATGCTCCTACGCATTCCCGGTGGTGGGACCACGATAAAGCTGATCGATTTCGGTATGGCGCGTAATATCCTCACCGCCAAGGCACGCCAGGATGACATAACCGGTGCCTTGAAGATACTTGGACAGCTTGTCGAGAAAGCCTTATCGGGGGATCTTCCACAGGATGAACTGAGCCTTGGCACGAGCTTACGGGACCATGTAAGACGCGCGAGCAATCTCATGCCTGCCGGTAAAATGTCAATGGTCGATTTCGCCGAGGGGATCGGGCAGTTGAATCAATATTGTTTCAGCAGTAAGGATTGCGTTCACATTATAGATGGATTGAAGCAGTTGAGATCGAGAGATGATAACGCCGGTTACCTGCCGGACTTCTTCGGGCGCCGCCGGGAAGTTGATGCCATCCTCGAAACCGCGGGTAAGGCATTCACGCATCGCTTTACCCGACGCATCCTGCTGCTCGGTGAACCGGGCTCCGGGAAAACGGTCGCGTTGAGGGAAACAGCCGACGGGTTGACACGGTCGTCCGATGCAATTGTCCTCTCGTACAATGTGAACCCCTCCGACCATCAGAAACCATATTCTTCGCTGGGGGGATTCTGGAAGGGACTCATCACCAAGGTGGATGGCAAAAACCGATTAGAAAGAATATTGGATGAATTCCCGCATGTACGCCCTCATTTCCATGCGCGTCTCCCGGGTCTATTATCGCTCTTCTCAGCGGACAGGCTGACGGGTACCGGCGGAATGCTGCTGTCCGACTTAGCGGTTGAACTGAAGGGCCTTATAAATGATGCGGCGAAACTTATCCCTTTAGCCATAATATTCGACGATCTTCATGCAGCCGATATCGAGACCATACGCTGGCTGTTGGGCTTTAAAACCGGCGAGGCCGGATTCTCGTTGGCAATGATATTTGCACATTCCCCATGTGAGCTGAATTTTATTTCTTCAACCGACAACCATCCCCTCAAGGTATTACAGGAGGATGATTATTCACGAATAGTCACACTCAGTCCCCTGGCGTTTAAGGATATCGAGGATACCATCTCCAGCGAATTTACTTTCGGCGTTTCGATGGAATGCACGAAATTCACCGAATTCGTTATGGATGAATCCGGCGGTGAACCTTACTGTGTACGTGAAATCGTGAAGGAATGCGTCAGCAAAGGCATTATAAGCTCCGACCCGTACGGCAGGTGGCATATTCAGCAGGGGTTGGACGGTTTCATCCTGCCCCCGAATGTGGAAGCTCATGTAGCGCGGCGCTTGATGAGGCTGAATCAGTCCGAGATGGGTTTGGTCAAATGGGCCGCGTATTTCGGCACAACTTTCCCCGCCGAGGGGCTGCGTGCCGTCAGTGGCATGGGAGACGAGGAGTTTTCGGCAACCATCAACAGTCTTGGAGAGTTTCATCATCTCCTGAGAAGGCAGAATGAGGAAACCTGGGTCTTTACACAACCGACCGTGCGCAAAATATTGCTGA
>CBDVBS010000619.1:0-1956 GCA_965372275.1 uncultured bacterium
CCGAGGGTTCGGTCACAATAAGCGCCGCGTCCGCGCCCGTCAACGAAGCAATCACCGGGCATCCGATACCGGGCGAGCAGTCGATAAGTATCAAGTCGCGCTTATCCTTTATCGCGACCTCACGGGCTCGTGCACGAACCATGCTCACCAGCTTGCCGCTTGCCCCCTGCCCTATCGACAGTCGCGCATGAACCAACGGGCCGAAACGTGTAAGCGAACTCAGCAATTCACCCGAATACTGGTCATGCATTTCAAATGCATCCGTCGGGCATACCTCGAAACATGCCCCGCATCCTTCACAGGCATATGGAATAAGCCTCGCTACCTGCCCCCCTTCATCCGACTCGACCATCTCAAGCGCATCGAAGCGGCAATGTTCCACGCACTCGCCGCACCCGATACATAAAGACTCATTCAGAACAGCTACATCGCCAGCAAAGAAATCTTCTCGATTGGTTGAACCGGGCGTCGGCTCAAGAAGCAGATGCAGATCAGCGGCGTCAACATCACAATCGGCAATCACCGATCGCTCGGCCAATGCCGCGAATGACGCAATTATGGATGTCTTACCCGTGCCGCCCTTGCCGGATACAATAGTGAGCTGCATCATTCACCCACCTCCGATACGAGACGATCAAGCAGGTCGGTGAAAAGCTCCCTGTAACGTGGAAGCTCATCCACCGCAATATCACCACGCGAACATACTTCCGCAAGCTCCCTGTCGAACGGTATCTCCAGCAATATGGGAATATTCTCAGCCGCGCAATATTCGCGCACCGCATTGTCTCCCGCATCAGACCTGTTCAGCAGGACTCCGAACGGAAGGTTCAACACGCGCGTCATCTCGACCGCTAAGGCCAGATCATTCAGCCCGAACGGGGTCGGCTCGGTCACAAGTACAACATAATCCGCATCCCGAACCGATTCCACCGCAGGGCAAGCCGTGCCCGGTGGACAGTCGATTATCGTCAGTCCGTCTTTGGATGCGAATTCTTTCACCCGCGCCATCAACGGCGGACTCATAGCTTCGCCTATATCGAGAATCCCGTACGCGAACGTAACATGTTTCCACCGTCCCATCTCCACGGTTCCCATTTCACGCGGGATTTCCGTGATTGCATTCTCCGGGCACACAATCGCGCATACACCACAAGAATGGCAAAGGTCCGGAATAAGCTGCGGTTTACCATTAATGATAACGATGGCATTGAAACGGCACTTCGCCCGGCATTCCCCGCTCGCTTTGCATTTATCCAAATCGAATGAGGGGATCAATACCGTATGCCGCTCTTTATGTTCCCACGTCGGCTTGACAAACAGATGCGCGTTGGGCTCTTCAACATCACAATCGAGTAACGTCACTGGAAAAGCAGCAACCGCAGCTAAATTGACCGCCACGGTTGTCTTCCCCGTGCCTCCTTTACCGGAGGCTATGGCTAATTTCTTACGTTTCATTCAGTCTCGCATAAACCAGATGCAATTACTTATCTACCCCTGCCGCGTCCTCCGCCCATCCCTCTGCCCATACCTCTGCCTTTATTAATCCCCTCTGGACCGACTCCGGACTGGTCGAGCGTATCGAAACCGCCTTCTTTCAGACGTTTCAATGCATCACGCACCGTGCCAGTCGCCCCGCTGCCAATTTTAACTCCAGTCGAGCTGATCACACCGAAAGCCCTGGGGCCTATGGAACCGGTGAGTATCCACTCGACACCCGCGTCGACAACATCCTGGGCGGCCTGTACGCCAGCGCCACCCATCGCGTTAACGTTCGCTGAATTGTTGATAACATCAAACGAATCATCATCCGTGTTAATGATGAGGAAATATGCCGCCCTGCCAAAATTTGCATCAACTGGGCTATCCAAGGTATCACCTTGCGACGTAACAGCAACTTTCATTTGCTCAATGCTCCTTCCGGTTTTAACCGCTTGACAAATCGGCTGACTACTTTTT
>CBDVBS010000620.1:0-1943 GCA_965372275.1 uncultured bacterium
CTGGAGTGTGTTTTTGAATCTCCCGCGACCGCCCTTGATGCCCCATCCGCCGAAGTCCTTCATCGGGTTGAATTCGATGATGGAGACCCTTGTGATATCACCAAGACGTATCCTCGCTTTCCACATCCCCTTCAGACCGAATGTCAGCTTGATTCCCTCAGTTCCGTAAAACGCGCGGATGTCAGGCACAATGAGGATGAATAATATGCCGGAACCAAACATCATCAATTGCGCGAACAATGGCTGGTCGGGGATGAGTACTCCCGCCGCGAAGAAGCATAACGCCGCTATCACGAAACTGATAGTCCAGAAAGCTCCCGTTAATCTTACTTCGTGTATTATCACACCCATGTTTCAATGACCCCCTTATCAAAAGAAGGTTGCGCTTGTTATTCCTTTACGATCGGCACCGTAAGGCTTCCGTATGTGAGAATCAGGATCTTCGCATCCGCGCCCTTTATCTTGAATGCCCTGTCAACAGCGAACTCTATTGTCGGTGCGGGGGTGATGAACATGTCAATAACGACATCGTCGGGGATTTCAGACACGAGGAATATCCCGCCGTTGATTGCAATGTTAGCCATATTAAACGCGATGTGATATCCGAGCTTATAAAACCGTTTAGTGACGTCGACCACCTGGAATGGGTCGCGGATGTCCTTCATCAGGTTATAGAACTTGCTCCCGCCGACACCTTCGGGGCATTCACCGACGAGGATGAGTATACCGTCATCCTTCATCCCGGCCCTGCCGTTGTTCAATGCTTTCTGCAATTGCAGGAGGTTTGCATCCATCGGGAACGGGGCGGCTGACAGCACAATATCGGCCTTGCTTTCTATCGGGACGGTGAATACTTCGTTCGCTTTGCTGATTGCCGCGTTGAAGGATTCACGGATACATCCGGCGGTTACGGCATAGATGCGATGGTCGTGCGAGAGCACCGATTGAATCGAGAAGATCGGTTTATCACCGAGCATTTCGATAGCCTGCATTATGTCCAGGTGAACCGGATTTCTGTCCAACGAAAGTGGTGCAACGCCTGGTTTCATCGTGAGTGAGTGGTTCTTCTCGATAGTTTCGAATGATGCAACGCCGGGGAATATCGACTTGCGTCCTCCTGTGTAGCCGCTGAAGTAATGCGGTTCGACTGAACTGAGGGTGACAATCCGGTCGGCTTCAAATGCCAGATGATTCATGCGGACAGGCGTGCCGTAGCTGGTCACGCCGAGGTCAACCATCTCGTGATTCTTCGCGTCGTGAGAGATGATGTCCTCGGCATACTTCATGTAAAACGAGTCCCCGAATATCCTGAGACATTCATCCTCGGTCGCCGCGCGATGTGAACCCGTGGCAATAAGAAAACGCGGGTTTGGAATGGCGGCGATATCATCCTTCAGGATATCGAGCATACGTGCCGTCGGTGTCGGACGTGTGCCATCATTGACGATGAACAGGACATCACCGGCACCTTCGATGAATTTTGTGAACGATGGTGAGTTGAGCGGATTATCAACGGCATTACGGAGGGTCGCTTCCTCGTCACCGACTTCTACTTCGTTAAGACCGACGACATCCATCACGCGCTCGTCGTCGATTTCGAGTGGGACGGTTTCCTTTCCATATGGGATGTTGATTTGCATAGTGGCATCTATTTTAAATGGTTGAGATAGAAAAGTAACCCACGAATTTCATTACAGTGAGTTATTACCGTATGTGTGCCGGCATTACATCATCCGTGTGCCACCGCTATCCAATCCGGGTGGCACTGAAAAGCGAGTCCGCGAGCTTATCAGTGTCTTCAGAGTGTCCACTCCCTGACGGTCGTGGTTCGGATACTTCACGCCCGTGTGCCACCACTATCCAATCCGGGTGGCACTGCTATCCCATTCGGGTGGCACTGAAAAGCGAGTCCGCGAGCTTATCAGTGTCTTCAGAGTGTCCAC
>CBDVBS010000621.1:0-1939 GCA_965372275.1 uncultured bacterium
GATGCTTTCCAAAGGGTTTCGGGAATAAATTCCCGAAACACCATTTCCATTATGTTACAGGTTTTTAATGTGCGTGTGATATATTACACATAATTAATTATACCACCCGATGGGAATGCAGGTAATACGCCTATGAGTGTAAAAAAAACCGGTAGTAAACTGAAACTATGGCGGTTGAGCAACTTGCGAAGGCTTACGCAAATCGCATCGGTGCTTCTGTTTTTTTATTTCCTCTACAAAATCCGCTTCCCATGGGAAGTTGACTACAAACCGACGCAATTTCTACGCTTCGATCTGCTGGTGAATCTATTCGGCCTTATTGTCGGCATCGGTCTGATTACCGGTGTTGTGTTCGTGATCATCCTTGTCCTGTCACTGATATTCAATCGCACACTCTGCGGATGGTTGTGTCCGCTCGGCGCGTTGCTCGATATGTTCCGGCGCCTGTTCGTGAAACCGTTGAAGGGAGGCAAGGTGCCGCTGAGGAAGAGGGCGTACGGATGGAAATTCATCATACTCAACTCGTTCGCGATACTCGCGTTGTTCGGCATACCGTTGCTATGGCTGTGGGAACCGATGAGCCTTCTGCCGAGGAGCATGACGACGATATTCTTCCCGCCGTTCAACGCGGGGGTGGATGCAATCTCCGGTTCGCTTCGTGAGAGCGGGTCGATGATGGGGTTGTCGCGTTATCTCAACAACAACATGCTCGACCCATGGCCGCCGAGATTTTTGTATGCATTCCTGATGCTGATAATTTTCGCGATACCGTTCGCGCTTGAGTTTCGTTACTCGCGAGGGTTCTGCCGTATCCTGTGCCCGTTGGGCGCGTTGATGGGATATCTGTCACCATTCGCGTGGGTACAACGGAAAGTGAGCGGAAGTTGCACCGAATGCATGTCTTGTCTAAATGATTGCAGGATGGGTGCCATCTACAATTCCGGTCGCAACTACAACCCGTCCGAATGTGTGCTGTGCGGTGATTGCATCGATGTATGCCCGACCCGCGCGGTGAGTTTCGGATTCAAACCGGGATTCGACGGAAAGCTGCACCAGGCGATTACGGAGTCGAATATTGAACCTCGATGGGACGGCGGACGCTACTCCCTCAGCCGAAGGGCGTTTATTTCATCGCTCGGTGTTGGGATCGTTTCAGTTCCGTTGATTAAACATGCTGATGCGGCGACCATACGTCCCGCCGATCATCTTCGTCCGCCGGGATCGGTGCCGGAGGATGAGTTCGTCAAACGTTGCCTTAAATGCGGCGCGTGTATTAAAGTATGTCCAACTCACGGATTGCAACCGAGTATGTTTGAAAGCGGATTCGCGGGATTGTTCTCACCGCATCTTGTGCCGGTTTTGGGCGAATGCGAATTTGCATGTAATTCGTGCGGACTCGTATGCCCAAGCGGTGCGATCGAGCCGATCGAGATCGAGGATAAGGAATATGTGCCGATCGGGATTGCATATTTCAAGCGCGACTTGTGCATCCCGACCGCCATCGGCCAACCGTGCCAGGTGTGCGAGGAGCATTGTCCGACATCGCCGAAATCGATAATCATGCGGGATGAGATTGTTGTAAACAGCGATATGGAAGAAGTCCTCGTTCCCGTGCCGTATATTGTCGAGGAGACGTGCATCGGATGTGGTATTTGCGAACGCGTATGTCCGGTTGTGGAAGAGCGTGCCGTGAAGTGTATTTATCGCGGCGAACAACGCGGAAGGAAGGCGATAGAGGAATACAAGGAATTCCGACATGAGTGGGACGCATCCCGCTCTGACCTCAAAAACCTCTCCGGCGATAGCGAATGGGTCAGCCCGTATTGATTCTGGCCTTATGGATCGCGGGCACCCTTGCCCGCATGGAAGATTTATTTTATAGAGGCGGACAGGATGGGCCTGTTGAAAAAGGTGGGGTATTGTTGGGATTTCAGGTTCA
>CBDVBS010000622.1:0-1920 GCA_965372275.1 uncultured bacterium
TGTACAAAAACCATGAAACCCACTTCCCCGACAGCCTGTTCAAGGTGCGTCTTGCACCATTTAAAGGGATCGCACCCTGAAGTGTGCGTGTATCCCTGATTATAAGCCGATTATCGCACACTGAAGTGTGCGGCACCCAGCTTATGTAAATATATTTGCCAAGTAGAATTAGTCTTAAAGGCCAGCAGTAATCCATTCGTGACCTTAATTATCGAATCCCCCATTAACATGCATGAAGAAAGATTTATTTTGCGTGGCGGAAATGAATTTGAACCATTGTGGATGATTCGGCGTCATGGTATATAGAAGTAGGTCCTTCATTAACCCGCCAAGATTTACCATTCAGGCAAGTGAGCAATTGTTATGTGATCCAGATTATGCGTATTCGCGCATTGTATCAGAGGTCGGATCACCTAAGTAGTTCAAGTAGATGTATCATCATTTCAGCAAGAATCCATAACTCGTAACCTGTATAACCGAAGCTCGAATCCTTCTGTTAACCCGAATCAGTTTGTTTTGGGAAAAGTCGTTAGAAAGGAGACACGGCATGAGAACGAACAAACGCATCTACCTCGTTGAAGAAGACCTGCGCTATTACCGGGAAAAATTCAACTCCCCGAACCCCGATGATTCCGGCTTTATCGACGCGGAGTTACTCGCTGAGTTCATACGGTATGTCGATTTCATCGAGAAGGAATTCTCTTACCAAATACAGGTGACAAGTTTCCCGCTGGTGTTTATGACAAAACTGGTCAAGGTTTAATCAGCCTGCAGCTTTTGCTGATATTCCCCGTTCCGCCCCGCCGGCACAAGATGGCTCAACCATCCACCGGCGGGGTTTTCATATCAACAGAGACCAAGACGGGTACCGCAGGTCTCCGACCTGCGGTAATGTATAAGGGCAAGTGTAGGTCGGGAGACCTACACTACCCGTTTAGATGTTATCTTGAGAGTCAACCGGATCAGTTTCCGCCAATATCTATAATTTCAACCGAATCATCATCGCCGCGGGTCAGTGTCGAATCAAAATCCACGGAGTTGAAATCCCACTTGAACCATGTTCCCCATAAATTGATGTGGAAAAATGGGCGGAAGAATATTTCGCCCCTGCCATATTGTGGAAGCAGTTTCCCTTTACGTTTTGCATAGTAGAATTCGCCGGCTCCATGCCCCTGGAAATACCTGCCGTCGTCGAAATGTGATTCAATACGGCTCAGGTAACCTTCCTCTACATCGAATTCGTATATGGAATACCTTATGAACTGAGCTTCGAGATCTTTAGCCGCGACACGCACCTTGTGCGTACGCCTGTCATTGACTTCGCTGTAGCCCAAGTATTCGAAACAGTAATTATCTATAATGGACGGAATGAGAAGCTGCCCTCCCGGAAGTGGAAGGAGGCTCGTGTAATTGTTCGGACCTTCCATATCACTGCTCACAACGATCATACCCATGATCTTAAGATGGTACCAGCCCGGTGCTTCGAAGAAATAATGCGCGTATATGGGACTCAACCTGGCCTTGTATTCAACGTCCCCGCTCTTCATATCTTCAAGGGTCAGTTCATTGCCGGGGTCACGATAGATAACCAGGTCAACAGCCATAGTCTCAACATCCTGCCCGGTGAAGAAATTGTCAGAGCGTTCGATGATCGCCAGTAATTCTTCCTCGGACATCTCCGGAATCTCGGATTCCGGGATTGGCGGCACTGTTTTCCTTTCGGTTGATTCATCATACTGAGCATTCAACGGCAACGGAGCTGACAGAAGGAATAATGCAACAATTAACAAAATGAATCTTGTCATTTTCGCCTCTCTGAATATTACTTCGTCTCTCTAACAATATGAGAATATCCTACGCTTATCGGTGTTTTGGGAATTTATTCCCGAAACCCTTAAAAAGTGTCAAGAACAGTTTCGG
>CBDVBS010000623.1:0-1903 GCA_965372275.1 uncultured bacterium
GAACCTGAAATCCCAACAATACCCCACCTTTTTCAACAGGCCCATCCTGTCCGCCAATACAAATCAATCCATGAATCATGCGGACAGGATGGGGTTGTTGAAAAAGCCGAAAAATAGGGACTGGCCTTTAGAAGTGGAGAACGTCACTTCCGAACAGCGCATTATACCTATTGCCCAGCGCCTGCACTACTGAGGCCTGTCCCATATTTTCGGCACATCCTTACTTTTTTTCAACAGCCCCAGGATGTCCGCGCTCCTAAGGATGAAGTATGTGGTATCCTCCTGATGGAAAAAAGACTCAGTAAATGAAAACGGTCTAAGGGGTTTCATTTTGTCTAAAAATCCACGATTTCCATATAAAGTGCTTGACAAAGCGTTATGTTTAGTATTACATAACGACCGTTATGCAAAGCTGGGCATAACGATATTGGCTGAATTATCATTGGAGGATCAAGCGATGAATCGAAAAGTATTTCTTGTTACGCTATGCGTTACTGCAATGGCGTTCATCCATGTGTCAACCGGATGTACATCGGGGGGAAGCGATGATGTCCTCATCTCATCAAGAGCATACAAGGGACATGAGAACGATGTGGATATCAACAATCTGTGCAGGGTTTACAACTCGATTGTAGGCACGAAGCTGGACGATTGCTCCACATGTCACATCGGTGAAATGGAAGATGGCGTGCAGGTCGGGAATGCTTGTGACTGGTGCCATGACCTGATGGTGCATGGCGAGGGGGGATATACATATTATGACACGCTGAACGGTTACGGCGAGGACTACATGGACGCCGGAAGAACAATCCAGTCGATATATGCAATTGAAACACAAGATTCCGACCTTGATGGTTATATCAACAAAACGGAAATCCTCGCGGGAAGGTACCCCGGTTATGCACACTCACAGCCAGGGCAGGCTGAAGCGCCGACAATGGTGGTAACAATGGCGCAGATCTCCGCGATGGTGACACACGAGCAGTTTATGCTCGCCAACACAACAAAGCAGCAGTTTGATGATTATGCCTGGTTTGAGGGTGTGCCAATAATCGACCTTCTTGAAAACCTTGGAATCGATACGACCGGAGTCACCGGTGTCACAATAAGTGCCCCCGATGGATTCCAGAAATCATTCGACATTGACGAAATGAACCTGAACTTCCCGGACCCGATATATGACGCCGGACTTGATGTCGGCACGCTTGGAACGGAGTGCGGGTTTGTAACATATCCCGCCGAAATCCCGCCGGGTCTGAATGATCTCGACACCATCCCCGGCGATTATTACCTTATGATTGCCTGGATTCGTAATGGTGTGAAGATGGATAAGTCCTATTATGATTCCGTCAGCGGCAGGATTGAAGGCGAAGGACCGTATCGTCTTATCCTTCCCCAGACGGAACCGGGACTTCCCGATCGTGGCTCGAAATACTCACCCACCACTTGCGGTGACGGTTATGACTTCAATGACAATGCCGATCACAACGCAGGAAGCATGGTGCGCGGCGTTGTTGCCATACGTATCGACCCGATGCCGGCCGGATACGAGGAATATAACTTTCTCAACAACGGATGGGCTGTAATCGACGACGAGCAGCTCATCATTTACGGCCACAATGTTGACTGATAAGCACGCGGGATAAATTCGCAGGATAAAATTATGAAACAATTATTCATACAAATAGCGATTCTTACCGTAGCGTGTACTTTTTGTTTCCCGATTGCCGCCTTTGCATCCGGTGAACTTGAAATGGAAGGGGAACTGGACTTCTGGTGGACAATATTTGAAGGGAACGAGAACGGTATCCTCCAGGCTACGACCCAGGATCCGGCGGCGGATGAAGTATCGGGGTTCAATATCAAGAAGGCACGTTTGAGTTTCCTCTATGATGATCCCGAA
>CBDVBS010000624.1:0-1899 GCA_965372275.1 uncultured bacterium
GCATACCGTCAGGGCTTCGATCTCTACCGATGCCGCGGGTAATTTAGCGGTCGCCCTCGACCTCTACAACCCCGCTCAAAAGGACGATACCATCAAGTTCTTCGAGGGTTCGACTAATTTCTTCTCCTTCACGGGACTTGATACGGCGACGCTCGAATACACACCGGTCAACGACTCATACACAAATGCCGCGGAGAGGATCGACTTGTTCGACCTTATTAATACAAACCTTGATGTCATCGCCGCTGCGCTTGACCCCGGGGACGATATCTTCCCCGGCGTCGGCAACAACGCCAACTCGCTGCGAATCTCGGCCCTGCAGGACAACCCGGTCGCCGTGGATGGCACCACGATCGAGGATTTCCACAATGGAATCATCGCCGCCTTAGGCATCCAGGCGCAATCATCCCACAGGCTCGTAACGAACCAGGACCTGCTCATCTCCCAGCTACAGAACCAGCGGCAGGAAATCAGCGGCGTGAATATGGACGAGGAAGCTGTGAAAATCATCGAATTCCAACGGATGTACGAAGGCGCGGCACGTGTGATATCCGTGGTTGACAGCCTTCTGGACACATTAATTAATCGAATGGGTGCTTAGTTATGTACACACGAGTAACACACCAGATGCTTAGTGCCAATTTCCTGCGCAACCTGACATCGATTGCAAGGCGCATCGAGCACGCGCAGGAACAACTCGCCACGGGGAAAGCGATCTTAAAACCGTCGGACGGACCAATCCAGGTGGCGAGGATCCTTCAGTACAATCTCTCCATTTCACAGATCACGCAGTTCAAGATGAACATCGGGGACGGCATCTCGCAGGTTGAAAAAGCCGGGAGCACATTACTCGACGTGGAATACGCCCTTCAGGATGCACGTGAGCATGCGGTTGACGGCGTGTCGGATAATTTGAACACGAACGATCGTCTCACCATCGCCGCCGCTATTGACCAGCTTATGAGCGGCGTACTGCAATCAGCCAACGACAACTTCAAGGGACGGTTTATGTTCGCGGGTTATCACACGCAGGACAAACCGTTCCATGAGGAAGTGAGTTTACGTTCCGGCTACATCGATAACGTAACCTACACCGGAACCCTCGGCTCCATCGAACGAAGGATCGGGAGATATTCCAATCTGCCTGTGAATTTCAACGGCTTCGACGCTTTCATTAACCGTCCTTATACATATGAGGGCAAAATATTACCCGCGGACAAACCTCTCGGCTTCTCGGGCACATTGACGATAAACGACAGGGATTTCCAAGTGGACGCGAACCATACTCTTACGGATATCAGGAATCTCATCAATGCCGACAACGAGACGGGTGTGTTCGCGGAAGTGCGAATCAACCAGTTGATCCTCTCCTCGACCAGTTCAAGCGGCGACATCACTCTTTCCGATTCCGAGGATGGCGACCTGCTCCAGAACCTCGGACTCGCCCAGCGCGGCGCATATTCCATCGGCACAGCCGCCCCTGCACTGCCACTTGTTGACAGCACCCCCGCCATATTCACCGGTTTCGGCGCCGTTGCCAACCTGACATACGACTCGACGAACAACAGGATAAATATCCGCGTCGGCCCCGACGCCGACCCGTATGGCGCTGGACAGGCTCACAATATTTATATCCCCGAGGCAACTTACGCTTCGGTGGCCGATCTCGCCACGGCGCTGCAAGGGGAAATCGACCTGGCATTCGGCAAGGACGTTCTCATCGTCAGCGAAGCCGCCGGAGCGCTCAGCATCACAACCGTGGCCACCGGCAATGCCGTAACAGCCGGCAACCTCGTCATCGGCGGGTCTATCTACGGCCTTGATGATAACGCGTCCGATTTCAACGACCTTAATCTCGTCAACGCCGACCCGGCACCCGCGACATTCGCGGGAACAGCC
>CBDVBS010000625.1:0-1893 GCA_965372275.1 uncultured bacterium
CCATGAAACGAAATCCCTTTGAGACTTCCTTTTTGTTTTCGCTTAGGTCTTCTAAGAACAGCGAATTGACCAGCGGTGGTGGAAGATTGTCCGCCCCTTCGATAAATGCATCGAGCAGTGAATTGTCGGCGAAGTCAGTTATATCAGGCGACGGGCCGTAAATTTCATCCATTAACGGCCTGAAGTCATACACGTCGAGATCGTCCGATTTACCGACGAAGAAAACCGTCGGGTCATATATTTTCCGCCAGAGGAACAGTGCCGGCACGCTGTCCACTTCGGTTGTGCGAAGCAGGTGAGATATCAGGAGAGCCATCCGGGTTTCTTCCGCATCCGAAAGACGGAAGTTGATTCGCCCGAACCACATCATCGCCTGGAAGTAGCGTTTCAACCCCCTGTTACGTGTGTAGTGACCGCGCGGTATGTACTGGCTGTAATCTTCTTTGAAGCCGAACAGGGGTGACTCTACGAAACCCTGGTGCGAATCAATTAGCGCCAGTTCTTCTTCGACGATTTCCCGCACGGCTTCCGGAATTACCGGGGTCGGCAGGCCGCTGATGAGTTGATTTGGGATTGTGAAGAAGGCAAGGATTTTGTAAGCGGCGTCCTCTAAGGATGTTCCCTTTGCCTGCAGGTATTGATCTTCCGCGGCATCAACCATGGCTCCGGTCAACGATTCGATTATCGGGGACAGCTCATTCATTTCGAGTTCACGCAGGAGCTTGTCGAACAGAAGATGATAGACATGATAGACGGAGTCGGTCGTCGCGAAGATGGGAAGATTATCATACCTGAGGGATTCGTACAGTTGGAAGAATTCCAGGTGATTGCCGGGCGTGACGACAAAGCCGTTCTCACTCAGCAGTTTTTCCTGCTCGTCTGAGAGGTTATGCTCATCGAGGAACCTGACTTCCGAAAGATCAACCGGAAGGGTGTAGTCATCCCCCTGGTAAATATCCGGCAGGCTTGCCGGCACTTCCTCGTAGAGATCGGAGAACCCCGCTGTGGGGATTTCGGCTGATACACCTGCCCCCGACGCGTCCGCCGGGTCACCGCCGGCATTCGACGCGGCACCGATGAACAGGCACGCGAATGCGAGGATAAATAAAATGGTTGATTTGCATGGGATTGTTTTCATCGTTCAACCTCCCGGGTAGTACGCGCATATCCTTCCAGGTCCGTTACCAGGCGATAATATCGGCAATCCCGTCGCCGTTGATATCTTCAAGAGCCAGATCTTCAAAACGTGACGGCTCGCTTCGCCAGTCGATGAAAAAGCCGAAACCGTTCCAACGCCATACCGAGATGCGATTGCCCGGGCCCTGGCGACCGGTTTCATAGCTGCCTTCGAGTGCAATGAGTTCGTTTACGTCGTCGCCGTCAACATCACCCGCTTCGATTCGCAGAATGGGAACAGGCATTGCGGAAGCCACCCAGACTTGGCGGTATGAGCGGGATTTATTGCTTCTGCCCCCATCCGGATCGGGATCGATAATCGCGAGATGGCAGCTTTCGCCATCCGCATCATGAAAACCTTTAACAGGGCTGGGCGTTTTGGAATATTTCATTATCGGCAGATCGCGCCATGGACGCCACACGATGAGAGCGAACTCGTTGCGGTCATCGCCGGTAAGCTCGGTGTAAACGGAATCGCGGATATCCCAGCTTTCGGGGAAATCATCGGGCAATGGCGGTGGATTACCGATATTCGAAGATGCCGGTATTCCGGGATGTTTAGGCGGTTTGCGGATGGTGGTGAAGGTGTTGTTACTGAAGGTGAAAGCGATTCGGTTTTCGTTGAGATTTTTGAGGTCGTATGACATCGCCTGCAGGGATGGGGTCAGGTCGGGAAGTTTGAGGTTCGCGATTGCGTAGCAGCCCGCGAATCCCGAC
>CBDVBS010000626.1:0-1863 GCA_965372275.1 uncultured bacterium
ACCCCTACACAAGACTTGCATTGTCAGATGAAATCATATTATGGCGAAAGTCGAGTGCCAGCCTGCCTGCATGAATAAATCCTTTAAAGTTGAAGATATGGAGAAATACGGTAAAATAGCCACCCACGAAATGAGGAGGGTAAAACGATGCAGACGCACCCTCCGTGAACAAAAGGAGATTGAGATGCTTAGCAAGAAAATGGAGAAGGCTTTGAACGAACAGGTAAACGCGGAGATGTATTCCTCGTACCTCTATTTAGCAATGGCTGCATGGTTCAGCGAGAAAAACCTCGCCGGATTCGTGAACTGGTTTAAAACCCAGGCCCTTGAAGAACTCTACCATGGTATGAAGATATACAATTTCATCGAGGAACGCGGCGGACGTCCGATGCTGGATGCGATCGAGAAACCCCCGGCGAAGTGGGATTCGATGATCGCGGTGTTTGAGAATGTCTATGCCCACGAGCAGAAGGTCACCGGGATGATCAACGGCCTCGTTGATATCGCGATCAAAGAGAAGGATCACGCGACGAACAATTTCCTCCAGTGGTTCGTGGCCGAGCAGGTCGAAGAGGAAGCATCGGCGGATGAGGCATTGCAGAAACTGATTCTCGCGGGCGAACATGGAAGCGGCATGTTCATGCTCGACAAGGAATTCGGTGCGAGGATTTTTAATATCCCACTCGACCTGGGAATTATCGTTCAGCCGAAAGTGTAATTAATTGTATATACTGAATTTGATTCCCATTAGGCGCAGCTCACGAGCTGCGCTTTTTACTAAGCGGTAGGGATATTCCTTACAACAAGAACAATTGCGATGATGAGAACGATAACGAGGACGATCTTCCCGAACAGTTTTTCATTGATGAATTTCGACAGCCATATCCCGGCGACCGAACCCACAATCGCGGGTACGATAAATGCGCCGGCACCGATCAGAACTTGCCGATTGATAAGGCCATAAAGGGCGAATACAATCACCGCGCCGAAAGCGATGCAGGAAAAATAGGCAACAAGATTTGCGCGAAATACCTCCCTCTTAACGCCCATGTTCGAAAAGAACAGGATCACCGGCGGCCCTCCCATGGATGTGCTGGCCGAGAGAATACCGCCTATGAAACCGACGGGAACAAGTCCGGCCGCTTCGTTGCGGACCTTGCGCCGCCAACCGGTAAGCATCATGATCGATACGATCAGAACGATGATACCGATCATGAACTTGAATGTCACCGGGTCGATATTCTTGAGCACATACCCGCCTATCGGCAGCCCGAGGAGTCCGCCGATCACTAATGGAAGCACCATTCGCGGCCTGACATGAGTCCGGGTATTTGCCAATATCAGCAGGTTATTGACAAGGCTGAGCATAACCACGGTCGGGGGTACCTGTGTATGTGGCATAAACAGTATCAACACGGGGACCGTGATAAGCCCGAACGCGAATCCCGTGCATCCCTGCACGATTCCCGCGGCTAAAACGACCACGCCGCCCCATATGAGTTCATTCATCGGCACGTATGAATTATCACCAACTGCCAAGAGATAAGCCCCCCTGTAATCCCCCCGTAAACGGGGGGATATATTTCGGAATCAAAAAACTGTATCACAAAATCGTGTTCAAAAGGCGACACAAATATGCTTTCAAGTTCAACCTCTCCGCTAAAACATCCCCACCAAAACATCTCCGTTAAAACCTCTCTGCTAAAACCTCTCCGTCAATCCTCTCCGTTAATCCTCTTTGTTAAACCTCTTTGTTAAAATCTACCGCTCATCCCTTTTCATCTTCCCTCTTCATCTTATCTCCCCCCGCTTGCGGGGGGATAAAGGGGGGTTCTTCATTCCGAATCAAAAAGCTCTTGCATT
>CBDVBS010000627.1:0-1852 GCA_965372275.1 uncultured bacterium
AGTAAGAAAGAGTAAGATGGTTGGATATTTGTTCTTACTGGAGCGCTGGCTTCCAGCCGGCATGTATTAAATCATCATTTTCTTTTTTGAGACAGCGGGTGCCGCCCACAAACGAGACGGGGCGGCACCCGAGATCTATTCCATATCCATTTTCTGCCGCAGTTTCCTGCCCTCCTTCTCGAAGCCGGGCTTTCCAAGGAGCGCGAACATGTTGCGTTTGTAAATTTCGACCCCCGGTTGATCGAAGGGATTCGTCCCCGCGAGATACCCGCTCAATGCTATTGAATATTCGAAGAAGTAAATCAGCCAGCCGAGATGATACGCATCCAGCGCGGGGATGCGTATACCAAGATTGGGACATCCGCCCCCGGCGTGCGCAAGTCTTGTCGCATCTTCGGCGGTCCTGTTGATATCGAACAGCCTGCGTCCGGCGAGATATGACAACCCGTCATCGGCGGTGTCTTCCATGTGCGGAACCTTGAGCGCGGGTTCACCATCCCTGATCTCCAAAAAAGTCTCGAACAATATCCTCGGCCCGTCCTGTATCCATTGCCCCAGCGAATGAAGGTCGCGTGAGAATACCGCCCCTGCCGGGAACAGCCCGGAGCCGGACTTGCCGTCGCTTTCACCGGCAAGCTGTTTCCACCATTCGATGAACTGCTCGAATCTCGGTTCAAACGCCGCGAGAAGTTCGATATGAATTCCCCTGTTGAACATCAGATGCCGTATGGCGGCGTAGAACATGGCGGGATTATGTTCGATGTTTTTCTCATGGCAAGCCTGTGCGCAATCAATCGCGCCTTGCCGAAGTGCCTTGATATCGACGCCCGCGTATGCCAACGGGAATAGACCGACGGGAGTGAGTACTGAGAAACGTCCGCCGACATCATCGGGAACAATAAATGAAGTCCAACCTTCAGCGTCTGCGAGTTCCCTCAGCGCGCCTTTTTCCGCATCGGTCGTGGCAACGATAAGCCGTTCCGCATTTTCACCCCGCTCCTCCATTTTTTTCCTGAGAAGCCTGAATGCAATTGCCGGTTCGGTCGTTGTCCCGGATTTGCTTATCATGTTGATCGCGAAGCGGGAGCCGTCGAGTGATGAAATCAGTTCCGTGAGATAATGCGAGGACATATTTATCCCGGCATACTTCAGGCGGGACGGGGTGCCGGGTTGCCGCAGGGCTTCATAGCATGCCCTCGCGCCGAGATATGACCCGCCGATCCCGATAACCACGAGGCAATCGGTGTCATCCCGAAGCTTCGCCGCCGCAATTTCCAACCGGGCGATCTCATCCTGGGGGACCACCGCATCGGATGGATCGAGCCATCCGGTGAAATCCGACCCGGCTCCCTGATTCGAGATGAGAAGCTTGCTTGCATCTTCAAGTTTCCCGCTCAACGACATTATCTCGTCACGCGTTATGTGGCTTTGCATGAGGGATGCATCGATGCTGATACCGTGATCGGAAGCATAGGTTGATCTCATCAAGTCCCCTCCGTGGGTAATCTGTTCTCATGGATATTGTCCTGAATTCAGGCATTCCATGTGCGATGTTATATTGTGGAGTACATAGCAAGCGTAGGGGCAGACCTGTGTGTCTGCCCTTAAGAGGGCGAACACGCAGGTTCGCCTCTACGGAAGAGTCCTGATTGGTAGAGTAATTCCATTGAGCACGGTACAGCAGGTCTCCGACCTGCGGGTGTAGGTCGGAGACCTACACTACCCGTTCATTCAATTGTTTGCATATAAATTGGTCTAAGACACCGCTATCCGCGAAGACGCTGAGTAGCGGTGGCACACCTCAGGCGCACCCGTCCGCTGGCGTCGCAGTCTATCCAACGCTCCAACCAGT
>CBDVBS010000628.1:0-1847 GCA_965372275.1 uncultured bacterium
CACCCTAAATAACCACAACTAATTTTGGATTTTTGCTATACCCGGCGCGGTGGCTCCCCGCCGGCATGTATTGAATCATCATATTTTTTGAGACAGCCTCCTTCAGAAGAAAGGTGGTCTTCATATATTCACAATGCATCACTTCAAGAGATTACCCATGTTCGAAGACTCCCCAAGGGCATCCCCCGCTCATATGATGTAAAGATCAGGATTTATTTCCCGGCATCAGAATACCGGGTTACATAAAGTAAGAATGGAGGGTTACATGAAATCAGAATGCTTGCTGCTAATTCAGATAGCCTAAGGATTTCATCTTGCGTACGAATTCCGGGTTGAGGGATGATTTGGGGCCCTCGGCATCACCCGTGAACCGGTCTTCGATCCCATATTCATGCACCCATTTAGTGCCGTATGTTATGTTGAATCGGTCGGTGAATGCCTGGTGTATCGGGTTGCCCTGGATCCATTTTGCCACCGGGACTTTCATCAGCGTAAGGATTGTCGGCAGCACATCAGTAAGTCTCGGCGACGGACCTTCGAGCCAATATCCCTTCTTGACATTTGCCCCGTAAAACATTATCGCGCCAAAGTGACCGTGGGTTCCACCGAAAGTGTGCCTGTGTGATCCGGTTTCATATCCAACCGAGGGATTTCGCACAAAGCTTGAGCCGTTCCATTCCATCACATAATGACGTCCGAATCCATGATCGGACAGGACTATCAATGTGTCCCTCGGCCCCATGTCATCCATGATTTCGCCGATTACATTGTCCGACCATTCATAATATTTATTAATGGAGTCATGGAAACATTTGATGTATTTATCCTTCAGCGACATATCATATCCCCAGTACTCCATCGTGTCAGCCAAGTATGTGGTGTCGTGGAAGTGCCAGAACCGATGCCCGACAACGTCCGTTCCCTCGATGTAGGTGAATATCAGGTCGTACGGACCCTTCTCCCGCTTAAGATAGTTGAATACATTCAAATGTGTTATGTCTGCGGCATAAGTCCACGGCATAATATATTCTAATGATTCCTTAAGTTCATTATCGGAACCGTCGGCCTTCCGATATAAGTCAGGATCATCCCAGTCATCAATATCCACGAACTGGTCAAGATCTTCACGGGTAACCATGTCGGCTGTAACTACAAGCGGTTCCAGCTCCTCGATGAGATCCGCCGGGTAGGTCTGGCCTGGTAGGTCGAGAGCTTTACGTAATTTCCCCTTATAGAACAGCCTCTGGCCTTCAACCGGGTCGTAGCTTATGTAGCTTGACACCATCTGCCCGTTGATCTCCTCTGCAGGCCAGCTTACCCAGTGACCGACAATCCCGATCTTCTTGTCATATAGCGACAAGATATTCCATAGCGCCGGGACTTTCCTCATATTAGATGTATAAGGCTCATGCGGCTTATCCGGGAGCGTGAACCCCAGGATGCCGTGAGTTTTCCTCGTTACACCGGTCGCAATGGTTGTCCAGACGACGGGACTTGATGATATCTCGAAGGTCTCAAGTTTACCGGCGGTGCCATTCTCGATTAATTTCTGAATGTTCGGCAGACGTCCGGCGTCGATCAATGGATTCAGGATTTCCCAGTCCGCGGCGTCAAGGCCTATTAAAATGATTCGTGATGGAGATGGAATATAAATGGCTGAACCTGTAATGAATAAGAGAATAATCAGCGGGACGACGAATATATAAAATTTCAGTCTCTTCCTGAATTTCAATTTCTCACTATCATTCATATGAATTACTTACTTCATCAATAACGCTCTATGTCGCATAAGATATATTATGTAAACAAGCCTATTGGTCAGGATCATCTTCTGATTCCCTTTCATC
>CBDVBS010000629.1:0-1841 GCA_965372275.1 uncultured bacterium
ATGTGCGCTCAGCCTTCAGGGACGCAGGGGTGAGTTTAAATTTCGGCCAAGTGATATAAATCAGCCGGCCCTTCCCAGCCATTCAGTTGGCTGGGTTTTTTATATGGGTATCGCAGGTCTCCGACCTGCGTCACCAGTTATTCAAAATCCAACCCGTTAGCCATGCGCGCAAGTATCGTATATAATTCCTACGATCATGGCTGGAAAGAAAAATTGCCCCAAGTGCGGCGGTAAGGGAAAAAAGATCAGCGGCAAGGTGATGCTCCTCGGCACGCACCGGACGTACGGCTACGGCGAACGCGTGTATGAGTGCCGCAAATGCAAAGAGCATTATTCCATCTTCTATCCCATCCCGCCGAAATCGGGGATGCTTCCATCGGTGAAAGACAATCCCGACGAGGGGTTGCTGCGTCCGGGCTGGCTCGAATCGGTCAGGGGACACGCGTACAGCATTGTCATCGGGGCTGATATTCCGGGAACCGGGACGGAATCGGGTATGCCAGTCGATGATGAAGCAACCCGGGAAGAAATCGAATCCCGGGAATAATCATCAATCTAAATTTCATGCAACCTCAGTAAGATAGTCTCAAATCCGTGTGGCACCCTTCTGTCTTCAGAAGGGTGGTCTTCATCTGAAAACCCAGGAGTGTTCACTCCCTCACGGTCGTGGTTCGGATGAATGAGTCATCTTATTCGGGAAATATGCAACCAGTCATTCTGAACTTCATGTAACCCGGTATTCTGATGCCGGGAAATAGATTCTGATGTAATGAGATGCGAAAGCTGGGTGCCGCCTACAAACGAGTCTTCGAAGTTTGTAGGTGACATATGTTTATTAATAATTTAACCCGCGACTTCATTTACAGGACCCGGCATCAGAATGCCGGGCTACAATGCTCTACTTCATCACGCCGATCTTCCATTCACCATCGGCAATTTGGATGACCTCTGAGCCGCATCCGGCTTCGGCGGCATCCTTCGGGATATCGGTGATAGCCCCGGGGCAATCGACAAGGAGATCAACCCTCGTGCCTTTCTCCATCTTGGGAAGAAGCTTTTCAAGTACATACTTGGGCAATGGGCAGATCCACCCTCTCAGATCGATCTCGTAGAGCTGGTCGTTTATCTTAACCGGCGTCAGTTTTTTCATTTTTTGAAACCTCCAACCATGTGATGAACAGATAGAATATTGCGAGGAATACGAACACTATCGCCACGCCGCCTGCCCACCCGAAAATATTCGGCAGGAAAACCGGCTTGCCATAGAGCCATCCCTCTCCGACGTGCTTACCGTAAATCAACACCCATGATCCTGCTGCGAGCATTCCGCCGAGCAGGGCGAACCAGGCTCGGACATAACCCTCGGCGCTGCGCCAGAGAATCCCGACGCCACATCCACCGGCGATGGCCATCCCTATCCCGAAGATGAACCCGCCTGCCACGGTGTGTAATCCTGCCGGCAATACAAAATGTTCCTGCTGATAACCCTGGGATTTCAATACGGCGAATGCGATTGTTCCCAAAGCAATGCTGAACAGGATCCACTTCATCATCACCCCGTTCCTGCTGACGAGAATTTCCCGGAAAGCCGCGGCGAAACACAGGCGGGAGCGCTGGAAGATAATCCCGAACGCCGCGCCGAAGATCAGCAGCCCCGCGTGCTTAGGCATACCTTGAGCGCAATATATTATAGCGGCTGCAATCAGCACCCCAACTATAAGAATCGCGGCTAAAGGTTGTTTTGATCTTTGGGCCGGGATGGTTGCCGCTCCCTCTATAGCTGAGCTGAAATCAATGTCCATCGCGGCTTTGGTGGCCTGGTTTTTCAGGAACATACCGCC
>CBDVBS010000630.1:0-1837 GCA_965372275.1 uncultured bacterium
TAGGTCGGGAGACCTACACTACCCGTTCATTCAAGTGTTGATTACTGGGATTGGTCTAAGAGGGTTCCCACTGAAAAAAGGAGCCCCCCTCAGGAGGGGGGCATGAACAAGCAGCAGCTAATCGCTGTATCTATTTGGATGCCAAAAATAGAAATTCCGTTCGACTCCGGTCAATATATTTCCATTTTCGGCAGGAAGGATGGTCTGTTTAGCCCAATATTACGCTCATGGCTTGATTTTCCCTATTTTCGCATATAGAATCTATTCTTTGATTCCAGGGTTGCCGGAAAGCATCCCCTGGTTTTGAGTGTCTTGAAATTGAATATCAGGCGGCAACCTTTGGATATATATTAAGGTCGCCTGTGTGTGCGTTTATAATCCGGGTTATTCCGCGCGGTAATTGCGGGGAGGCCCGATTAATATTTTAGAAATAAAAAAGGACGGAGATAGACTTTGTACCGAGTAATTTGCAATTTTGGTCAAGTACAGATCGACCCCTTCTTGCATGTGATCCTCCCGCTGGTGACGTTGATATTCCTATCCATCGGGGGAAGTTTCGCGGCATCCCGCAAGATGAAGCTGCCCATGGCCATACTGGTCGCGATCATATTCGCGGCGGTTGGCGATGTAATAGCATACTTCCTCTTCGACGTCATCTACAACAATATAAACTACCAGGGAATGACACTGGCACAGAGATTCCCTGAAGGCACAACGTACCCGATCATCATCTACTCTTACGGCTTCATGCTGATGATAGCGTTCATCGTTGGCACCATCTACCTCATTTATGAAGGTAAACGGGAGAAAACATCCTCGGATACCATCCTGGATATGATGACCTTTCTCATAGTCGGGTCTATCATCGGCGCGAGGGTAATATACGTCCTGCTTATGTGGGGAGAGGAATTCAAACCGATGATAACGGACGCGGGTGAAACGATACCCGGGGCGCCGTGGTGGGATATTACTCGCGGGGGGTTATCGATTCACGGCGGAGTACTCGGCGGCATTCTTGCCGGGATCATATTCTGCAAGATCAAGAAGCTCAGCTTCTGGAAGATGGCCGATTTCACCATCGTCGCATTGCCGTTAGGCATCTTCTTTGGCCGTATCGGATGTTATCTCAACGGATGCTGTCACGGTATCCAATTCCACGAGCAGATGAACAAGCCCTGGTGGACTAAATATCCCGTCACCCCGGTACCCGAATCGGCAAGCCTGGAGCAGATGCCGTTCCCCATCGACGGGGCATTTCACCACCCGGCCCCGCTCTATATGGCAATAGCAATGTTAGCCGTGTTTTTCTGGCTGAGGCATTTCCGCAACAACAATGCGCGCTTCGCCGGGCATACGTTCCTCATGTTCGTGTTCGTCTACTCGATAGTAAGGTTCATCCAGGAGATGTATCGCTTCGAAATCTCCAGTAATGTTATCGGTTCCTGGCTCACCGTGGCCCAGTTGGCCTCGATTATCCTTGGCCTTATATCATTGGCCATTATGCTCGAGATCAACCGGCGAATTAGCATCGCCGAAAGGCTCGCCGTGGAATTTGCCGATGGCGAACCCGTTGAAGCTGAATCCGCGCCGGTTGAAATTGTTGCCGAGGAACCGGAGGAAGATGTTATCGTGGAAGATATTGAAGAAGATGAGGATGAGAATCAGCAATAACTCAGGCAGATAAAGCATCATATATCAGTCTATGTGAAAACTTTAACCGGGCTATGTCCCGGTTTTTTTTGCACTGAGACCAATCCCATTTATAGGGAGAATTAATCATTATTAGCTATGATGCCGGGTGGCACGGCCTGCCTGAGTCCTCGAAGGCTGGCCGTGG
>CBDVBS010000631.1:0-1805 GCA_965372275.1 uncultured bacterium
GTATCAGGCGCCGCAATAACGGTTTCCGGCGTACCGTTGCCGTGAGGCCAGACGAGCGATGCGCCGAACATGTTGGGGCCCCATTGGTCGTAAGGATTATCCCATGGGTCGTATCCAGGATCGCCGTCATATTCGAACAGCGGGTCGTTTGGATAATAAGGCGCGGAGCAAGGGTACATTATCAGGTTGGGCTCGGCGTATTTCACTTCCGGCATGCCCTGCAATTCGGCGACCACCGTTTCGACCGGCTCACCGGAGTCGATGTGCATCTTATAGACGGTACCCCACATGAGATTAATCTCTTCCATAAGCGAGAGCCCCATGTTTTTGGCTATCGGGTATAGGGTGTTGGCGTCGATGCCATCGTGGAGCACGATGAGCACCTGGTCCTCCAACCAGCTGGGGAGGTCGCGTATGTCTGTACCATCAAACATGTCCTTCCTGAGTTCGGCGGAGGTTATTCCGCTGCTATCAAAATCGATCGAGTCAAGGGATGTGGCACCGTCTCCACCTGGTGAAGGTAATGATGGATTGGAATTACTGCATCCGGAGACTAAGACGAAAATCGCGAGGAGTGCGAGAAGGGACAAATAATACTTCATGTCTTACTCCCGAGGTTACTGCTAACAAGAATTATAGCTGATTATAACATCAATGAAAATCATTAAAATCGGGATAGTCCCGAATGGTGCATTCTGTAGGCCATGTTCAGGTTGCTCGATGTGTTCTCTTTGTTTAAATTCGCTTGACAACAAACATCCGGGTGCCGCCCATAAGCGGAGTCTTCTGAGCTTGTAGCCCGGATTCCCCGCAAACCGGGGGAAAATATCCGCTTCCCGCTGGGTATCTGATACCAATTCACCTACGATTCAACCTCACATGCGGTGGAGTACTCTTAATACACATGGTAAAATGTTTGTTGATGGGGTGTAGCATGAATAAACAAAATTCTGTATTGGTTACAATCTGTCTTCTTTCCATATGCGTGTTAGCGGGCTGCCGGGGCGGGAGTTCGTCGAATCCGCTATTGCCAACAAGTGAACCGGCAAACAATGCAAGCGCCGTTGCCGGGAATCACCTGCTGTGGGGGCTGTATCAGTTCCGTGGTGATATGACAAAGGGCACGGTTGATGTCGTTCCCCTGCGCGGGGCAGACATTCATGTGAACGTCGTAACGTTTCTCGAACCTCCCCCCATGCAATACCTCTGGGTTGACGGGCCGATAGACATCACCGGCACTCAACTCGACCTGACCATCGCGCTGAAACACCCGTTATACGGCCACAACGAATACACCGGCTTTGACGTCAAGGGCATCATGATAACCCCCGGACACCAGGCGGGATATCTCTCGACCCAGATAAACATGGCCGGGAAGGATGAGATCCGTCTTCTCAACGCCGACGGCTGCACCCGTTGGTGGGCTCCTGTCTATTTCGAGAACCATTCGGAGATGCCCGTGAAATGCTACGTGGACGGCCTCCTCGGCACGCCAAATTCCGTGGCGGGATACCTCGCGTCGATAAACCCGTATAAGTATTTCTGCGACGATCTCGGCCCTGATGATGATATCACCCTCATGAATTTCTCGAATCGGGGTATGTTCACGAGTATGACCGTGAATAAAAGGCGCTACCTGATCAATGTCCCCACCGACGATTTCGTTTTCAACTACGCGGTGGATGCATCCTGGGCCCAACCGAGTACCATGCCCGTAATCAATGTCCCTGATGATTTCCCCGCCAAGGCCAATCAGGTTGAGGGATTTCACATCGATGTTGAGGAAGTATCTAACACCCTGTATT
>CBDVBS010000632.1:0-1803 GCA_965372275.1 uncultured bacterium
TACCGGTCTTTCCGGGTGCCATGGTGTACAGGTTGTCGGGTCCGGGTTATTCCCTAAAAGACGATATGCTATACTTCGTACGCTTTTTACAGTAAAGGAATTAATATACCTTAAATAAAGGCATTGAATATGGATGAGAAAAACGGCCTGTCGATGAATATCTCCGACGAAGAATTAGTGAAGGAAATCGCCGCGCTTGCCCGCCTGGATTTCGACGAGGGTGAGGTGAAGGGCTATGCCGCCCAGATGCGGGCTATCCTCGATCATTTCGAGGATCTCAAGGAGATCGACCTCGAAGGCATTGACCCGACGGTTCAGATAAACCCGGTTGAGATTCCCCTTGAAGATGATTTCGTCGAGAAGGGGCTTTCGCGTGACAATGTTCTCAACTTAGGCGGCAGGCGAAGGGGCGATTTCATAAGCGTGCCGCGTATCGTGAATCCTGAAGATGAAGCGGGATCGGGAGCTTGATATGTCCGACGAACTTGCATTCAAAACCCTGCACGAATTATGGGAAATGATATTCGATGAGTATATTCACCCGAAGGACATACTCGAATCGTGCAGGAAGAACCACGAATTGTGGGAAAATGAAATCGGCATCAATGCATTCCGTGAGGCATATCATCACGATGCGAATATAGCTGCTGAATTCGATTTCCTTCCGTCAGGCTTTCTTGCGGGAATTCCCTTCGCGCATAAGGATAATATCTCGGTAAAGGGCAGGGGGACATATTGCTGCTCGAAAATCCTCGAGGGATACATACCTCCGTACGATGCCGAAGTGACCGAGAAGCTTCTTGCAGCGGGTGGGACTATAATCGGCCGTGCGAATATGGACGAATTCGCCATGGGATCAAGCACTGAGTATTCAGCCTACGGCCCGACTAAGAATCCGTGGGATATCAAACGGGTACCCGGCGGGTCATCCGGCGGAAGCGCCGCGGCGGTGGCATCCGGACAGGCGATATTCGCGACCGGCAGCGACACCGGCGGGTCGGTGAGACAACCCGCGGCATTCTGCAACCTCGTCGGGCTGCGTCCCACATATGGACGCGTAAGCCGTTTCGGCCTTGTGGCATTTGCGTCATCCCTCGACCAGGTAGGACCGATATGCCGTGATATACGCGACTGCGCGATGGTATTCTCGATCCTCGCGGGGCATGATGAGAGGGATTCGACGAGTGTGCCATCACAGGTTGGAGACCCGTTAGCAACAATTGACGACGGCCTGTCCGGTTTGAGGATCGGTTTCCTCGAAGATGGACTGGGTGATCTTGTCGATTCGGAGATACGGGCGGAAATGGACGAATGGCTCACATTTTTCCGCTCGAAGGCAAAGGTAGTGAAGTCGGTTCAACTCGAAACAATGAAATACGTGCTGTCGAGTTATTACATCATCGCGCCATCCGAAGCTTCATCAAACCTGGCACGCTTTGACGGCATACGCTACGGCCCGTCCGGTGAATTTGAAGACCTGCTGAAACTATATAAGACAAACAGGGCACATGGTTTCGGCCCGGAAGTCAAACGCAGAATTATGATCGGCACGTTTGCCCTGTCATCCGGTTACTACGATGCATACTACCTGCGGGCCCAGAAGATCCGCACCCGTCTGAGGGCTGAGATCGATGAGTTGTTCAGGGGTGTCGATGTGATAATCTCCCCATCCAGCCCGGTGCTTCCGTTCGAATTGGGCTCGAAGGTTGACGACCCGCTGGAAATGTACGCCGCCGATTACTTCCAGCTTCCACAGGCACTCGCGGGAATACCGGCGGTTTCCATACAGGGAGGATTCTCACG
>CBDVBS010000633.1:0-1793 GCA_965372275.1 uncultured bacterium
AAGAATAATATTGTTGGATGCTTGTTCTTACAGGAGCGCTGGCTTCAAGCCGGCATGTATTGAATCATCATTTTCCTTTTTAAGACAGCCTCCTTCAGAAGGGTGGTCCTACATCAATCCTTGAGGTCATCCCTGTTACGGGATAGGGTGTCCGAAACATCAAAAATCTCCCCCCGTTTACGGGGGGATTAAGGGGGGTCCTCGAAGACTCGGTAATCTGCTACAATATGTTACCTTGCCAAGGCGGTATGCAATGCATTTTGGCTGCTCATATTTCGGATGCCGTATCACTCCCCATGTGAAGGAAGACATGCGCTATCTCGCTGATAACGGCTTCGACACCGTTATTCACACTTTCAGCGAGAACGACCTGAAGTATCACCTCGGCACGATGACCGATATCGTCGGCGTATCAAAAGATGCCGGATTAAAAGTGCTCATCGACCCGTGGGGTGTTTTACAATTATTCGGCGGCGAGGCGTTCAGTCACTGGTTGAATGTGTTCCCCGAAATCAAGCAGGTCGCCGAGGACGGCACACCCCTACCCGCCGCGTGCCCCAACAACCGAAAGACCCTCGAACTCATGACGGAATGGGCGTTCGCCGCGAAGAAAACCGGCGCGGATGAATTTTTCTGGGATGAACCGCATATGTACATCTCAGGATGGTTCAGCGACAAGCGCGAATTCCACGCCTGCTTCTGCCCCGCGTGCCAGAAACGTTACGAGGAATTCAACCACCAGCCGCTGCCATGGGAATATGACAAAACCATTGAGGATTTCAAGCGCCAGAGTCTTACCGATTTCCTCTTCGAACTGACTCGTCTTGGACGTCAATGCGAGATGCGTAACTCGGTATGCGTGCTCCCAGCCGAATTGGACGGAGAAGGCGCACTCGACTGGCACGTGGTGGCCTCGATGGAGGATATCGATGTTTTCGGCTCCGACCCATACTGGGCGCTCACAAGCAGGCAGCCGGAAATCTTCGTCGGCAGGGAAGTGCGTAAGATGATGAGTGTATGCGAGAAGTACAACAAGGATCATCTCGTATGGCTCCAGGGATTCCGCATACCCGACGGGCGTGAAGCGGAGGTCGAACGTGCCTTCGATGTGATGGTCACCGGCGGCGTGGAGAATATCGCGTTCTGGGGATTCAGGGGATGTAAATATATTTCCGAGATTGCATGTGACAATCCCGACAAGGTGTGGGATATTTTGCTGAAGAAGATCGGGGAGTGTAAGTAAGGTTGGATGGTGACCTACGAAATATGATTCGAAGGAGGTTGATGTGAAATATTTGTCGGTCATTTTAATCACATCACTAATATTCCTTGCTTTACCTTCACATTCTTTTGCTGACAGCTATGACATCCAATGGACAACTGATGTTGCTCCATATATGCCCGGTCAGTTATTAGTCTTAGAAGACGGTCATATATTTGCCAAGGTCCTTAACAGTCCTGGTTTTTTGGTTCTTGATCAGGATGGGACATTCCTTAAGCATCAGGATTTTAACGGCAATGATGAGCAACTGCACTACATATTTTCTCCCTATGAGGACAACCCCGCCATTGTTATATCAATCAGACCTTTCCACGTTTATTTAACCGGTGAAGCAAAATCATATTTTTATGATGTCGACAGTTTAGAATTGATGCCTGATGAAATAACTATCGGGCATCTGATCTATGATTATTGCTATAGAGATCAATATATTATATGCACTGATGGAGGGGAAGACTACTTCCCGAAGGCCTACGGCAGAGACTTTGTTGTAATTGACAGGATGTCTAAT
>CBDVBS010000634.1:0-1790 GCA_965372275.1 uncultured bacterium
GCACCCGGATGAAGTGTAATGGTGTCAGGCACCGCTATGCCCGAAGACGGTCAGTAGCGGTGGCACCCGGATGAGAATCCCTCAAGTTACCGGATGAGGATTTACAGGGCTAAAGGGTGACTATTAAGCGCGCATCATCGGTCGCAGAGCGACCTATAGATACGCGCTACCCGAAAGATATTTGCTACCCGAAAGATATTTGCTACCCGAAAGATACGCGCTACCCGAAAGATATTTGCTACCCGTAGATTTTGAATTCTTTCAAAGGCCACACAGTCCCGATTTTAACCTGCAGCTAAGGGTGATGTGCGTATGTGCCTGATCAACCCTTTCTCCCCGAATACATATATGGAGAAATTGCCGATCATACCGGGTTCGGTTTCAACCGGGGCATAATGAAAATTCCCCGGGCTTATTTCAGGATCCCATTCCGACGTACCGGTATCGATCATCGGCTCTCCGGTGTAAGGGTTGATCGGGGCATCCATCCCGCCCGCCAGCATAGCCTTGTACGATTCAGGGAACTGCCACTTGTCTATTGAATGGGTGTCAATAAAGGGCATTATTATCTTACGTACCCTCTCCAGCGTAAGAGCATCTTTTTCACTCAGAGGTTTTTTCCCGCATCCCTGCGTACAAAGGATCGCAACGATAAGCAGCAGGACGGGAAACAAACGATGCACTTTGATCTTCATTGTTGGCCTCCTATATCCCCCTCATATTATAGATGACTTAATAAATGTTTATATGTTGCACCTGTTGTGCGGTTGCAATAACGATATTCGGGTGTTAAATTTTATGGCTTACTATTTCAAGGGGATGAAGAGTGAAACGTATTGCGTTGTTAGGATCAACAGGTTCGATCGGACGTCAGGCGATAAATGTCATCAGGCGTTATCCTGATCGATTCGATGTCTACGCACTCGCCTGCTCCCGGAGTTTCAAGGAACTGATCGAGCAGGTTAAAGAATTCAAGCCGAAAATCGTATGTCTTCGCGATGCCAAATTAGCGCGGGAATTCGATGATACCGCCGGTGATATCGCGGATGACATTGACATTGTGCACTCGGTAGGCGGACTCGGACTGGCCGCGGCACATCCCCAGGTCGATTGCGTGCTGAACGCCTTAGTGGGTTTCCCCGGGCTGTATCCTTCACTGAACGCAATCGAAGAAGGGAAAACACTTCTTCTCGCCAACAAGGAATCCCTCGTGATGGCCGGCAAACTTCTCATGAACGCGGCAGAGGAGAAAAAGTGCGATATCATTCCGATCGACAGCGAGCATTCGGCCATCTTCCAGTGTATCGATAAGATAGGCGATGTATCATCCATGGGGGTGCGAAGGATCATCCTTACGGCATCGGGAGGGCCATTCCTGAAGAGACCGCTTGACACCTTCGATTCGATAACCCTCAATGAGACGTTGAATCATCCCACGTGGAATATGGGGCCGAAGATCACGATTGACAGCGCGACCATGTTCAACAAGGGCTTTGAGATAATCGAGGCATGTTTTCTTTTTGGCCTGCCGGTGGATAAGATCGATGTGGTAATACACCCCCAGTCGATAGTCCATTCCATGGTAGAATTCAACGACGGGTCGGTACTTGCACAGATGAGCTACCCCACGATGGAGATTCCCATACAGTACGCGTTGATGTACCCGGAGCGGTTACCGACGGATGTCGCTCCGCTTGACCTGGCTAAGGAAGGGACATTGGAGTTCGAAGAACCGGACCTTGAGCGGTTCCCGTCAATCGGCCTGGCAAGGCAGGCACTCGAAATGGGTG
>CBDVBS010000635.1:0-1777 GCA_965372275.1 uncultured bacterium
GTGACGTTCTCCATTTCTAAAGGCCAGTCCCTATTTTTCGGCTTTTTCAACAGCCTCGTCCCGCCTGCATTCCGTTCAGGCAGACCCGTGTGTCTGCTCATCCAAAACGAAAGGAGACTGAAATGGCAAACAATTTTGTAAACCGCGGCGAAGTACTCACATTAACCGCCGCCGGTGCCCGGACATCGGGCAGCCCATACAGGGAATCCGGTTTCAACGGTGTTGCCCTGATCGACGCGTCCCAGAGTGAAGCATACACACTCCAGGTTCGTGGCGTGTTCGAATTCGCATTGGCAAGCGTTAGTGTGGGGAATTTGATCTACATCGCCTCCGGCAACGTCATCACGAAGACATCGACCGACAATGATCTCTACGGAAGGGCCGTAACCGCCACCGACGCCGATGGAAACTTCCACTGCATGATCCTGCAGTCCGAGTAATCATTTGATTTATGGAGCTGTAGTTTGAGTGACTATCGCAATCGTGTGGGGCAGACTTTCCAGTCTGCCATCCCGACGGGCAAAGATGAATATCCCCCCGTTTGGGCAGATCTAAGACCTGCCCCTACCGAGAAGGAACCGGACATTTAATTTTAATCAACAGAGGTGAAATAATGGGACTATTACGCGAATGGGCCGAACGGGCCGACGCTATGGGAATAAGAGGATCGCTCATACACCAGGTCCTCAACGATGAGAATTTCGAGACGCACGCCATGGAAGCATTCAAGCGTGCCGCCGAGCCGAGGAAGCTGGACAGTATCCTCGCGACGGCGTTGAAAGAAGCCGGCACGAGCGATTTCGAAGACTTCGTCGGTAAGGATACCGGCGTCGATCGGGTGCTCTTGGACGACTGGCGTATCGCCGATTCAAGCTGGTACAAGTTCGTCGATATCGTGCCGCTCACCGATATGAAGACCGTCACGAGATTGCGCCGATCGGACACCGACAGCTTCCTGGAAGTGCTTGAAGGCGGTGAGCACGTGCAGGGGCAATTCTCATCATACAAGGTGGAATATACACCCGGGAAGTATGAGTTGGGCTTGAACTTCACCTGGGAAATGATGATCAATGATGATGTCGCGGCGTTCCGCAATATCGGCAAGCAGCTCGCGATATCGGGACGCAACACCCTCAACAACTTCGTCATCGGATTCCTGAAGGACAACATGCCGATCTACGACGGCGACAATCTCTTCCACGGTAATCACAACAATCTGGGCTCCGCCGGGCTTGACGAAGCGAGCCTTTCGGCGGCAATCATCGCGATGCGTAACCAGTTGAGTGAGGCCGGGAATCCACTGAACATCACACCGGGATTTTTGGTCGTACCCCCCGAACTCGAATTCACGGCGAAGAAGATCGTGCATTCGGTTCTGGTGCCGGGTTCGGACTACAATGACATAAACCCTCTCCAGGGGATAGTCGAGGTCATCACCGAACCGCTCCTCACCGATCCGGACAACTGGTATGTTGTGGCGAAACCGTCGAGTATCGCGACGATTGAACTTGGTTTCCTGAAGGGCAATCAAACGCCGGATATATTCATGCGCGAGGACTTCGAACGCGAGGTTATCTGGTATAAGGCACGATTAGTATTCGGTGGAGCAGTGATGGATTATAGAGGCTTCTACGGCGCTCTTGTCAGTTAAGAAAGGAAATTGGGATTCTTGAAAATAGGGGCTCTTGAAAATGGGAGCCATGGGAAATTGGGATTCTTGAAAATGGGGACTGTCCCCAATGGCGCTTGTTTAAGGATTGTATCGCTTTTGTGAAGC
>CBDVBS010000636.1:0-1716 GCA_965372275.1 uncultured bacterium
GGCGAGTTCTCGTTCGTATTGGCCAATATTGCCTTCGTGGCCGGGATGCTTGGAGACCACGAATTCAAGCTCATTGTTTCGGTGACATTGGTAACACTTCTCGCCACGCCCTACCTTGTAGCCCTGTCTCCACGGGCAGGTCTATTTTTTGATTTCCTGCGGAACGGGAAACGCGGTGGGATTGCGCCCGATGTCTTTGCGGTCACACGGGAGACGGAATGCGGCCCACAGCCCCGGCCGATAATCGTCGTGGGCTTCGGGCCCGCCGGACGCAGGGTCGTGGAAAACCTGGGAGAGAAACATGCCGGCAGGATCGTGGTTATTGACATCAATCCGAAAAACGCGAAATCCGCGAAAGCGTACGGGGTGGATTTCATAATAGGCGACTCTGAGAACATAGAGGTTCTCGAACGCGTCGGTATTCGCTGCGCGGAAGCCGTTGTCATTACCCTGCCTGACCCGGATGTCGCGCAACGCATAATATTACTTTGCAGGGACCTTTCGCCGGGAGTGAAGATCTTATCGCGCGTCAGGTACGATATATACGCGCAGCATATCCTTAAGAGCGGCGCGAATGCGATCGTGAATGAAGAGGAATTTGTCGGCACTCACCTTGCCGAAGAAACCGCCAAAATGCTTGAGGATCAATAGTATCGTAGCCCGGCATTCTGATGCCGGGTATAAACCAAATTCCGCTCGCATATATCATTACACCGGAATCTATTTCCCGGCATCAGAATACCGGGTTACATGAAGTTCAGAATGAGGGATCATATATTGTAACGGGCAGAGTTTGTAGTCAGGAATGAAAATGTTTCGGCATAAGGGTGTGCTGAAACAACGGAACCACTTGACTTTGATGCAGCAGGGGGTAAGATGAGTACCAGTTATTACTAACATCGGAAGGCGAATAATGTATCTGATGATGATTCGATTCAAACAACAACTTTGACGGGCATCCCGAAGGTCAGTGTGGCCTTCATTTGCCTGTCCATCCGCCGCCGCCCCGCCGTAACCCAGGGACCTCCTGGTGTCTGCCGCGGGACGGCGCGGCAGAACATGTACGGAGGTTCATATGCCAGACGAACAAGAAAGAATTCCCGGTATGGCCGAAAGGCTGAAGGAGACATTCATAACCCCGGTCTGGGGACGCCCGTGGCCGATATGGGCCGGGGCGTTGGCGTTATGCTTCGTGAACATATTGATGTTTACGTACGCTCGCGCCATCGGGGTGTTTCCCCAGATGTCCATGTGGGGAGCGCAGCTTTATAACAAGATGGGAATCGAGGTTGATGCGCCGTTCACCCAGTATCCGCTTAAAACCCCATATCTCGATCTCCACAGCATGATCAACTTCGGCATCATTCTCGGTGTCCTGCTTGCCGCTTTCCTCTCCCGGGAATTTAAATTGCGATTCGGTGATTGGAAGGGTTACCTGATCGGCTTCACAGGCGGTGTCCTGATGGGATTCGGGACAGTGATAACCCCCCCGTGCAATATAGGTGGTTTCTATTCAGCCACAATGGCCCTTTCCCTTAGCGGCATGCTTATGGCGGTTGGTCTGTTATTCGGGGCATATGTCGGAGGTATGTTCCTGAAAAACCAGGCCGCCAGGGCTGCGATGGACATTGATTTCAGCTCAGCTATAGCGGGAGCGGCAACCATCCCGGCTAAGAAATCAAAACAGCCCTTTGCTGCGATTCTTATAGTTGGTGC
>CBDVBS010000637.1:0-1716 GCA_965372275.1 uncultured bacterium
GAATGCTACTGCTCATAAGGCACTCCTTACTTTAGGTTGGGGTAATTATAATACTATTTGCGAATAAAATAAAGGCTAATACCGTCTTCAGATTTATACTTCTTGAAAGGGTGATATTCTATGGTATATTTATATGGCAATCAATTTCAAGTATTCAATTCCAACGATGAGGTGAGATTGATGAAAAAACTCAAGGCTCACATTAGAGGATTCACTCTGATAGAGTTGCTTGTAGTTATAACGATAATCGGGATATTGGCGGCAATAGCCCTTCCAAACTACATCAAGGCGAAAGACAAAGCACGTGAAGCAGAGGTTAAGGCCAACGTTCACTCAATTCAAATTTCCCTTGAAAGGTATGCTGTTGACCACGGTGGACAGTATCCCAAGATGATTTGGGGCGGAGACGAAAAAGGCTGGACTCCGGTAGAAGAAGTTGGCTGTCGAACCATGTGGCCCGATGAGCACGAGGCATGGAATGGTAGTAATGAGGGAACCGCTCATCCACCATTCGATCCGCTTATTCATCTCGGTTACATGTACACATACCCACGCTGCGCGTTCATGAATGACGGAGAGGGACTCTCCACAATCATTCGATGGACAGGTCCTTCACCTTGTGAGGTGGGCGACGGCGACCCCAGGTTTGGTTTTGCAGGTGAGATCATGGGTAACATTCTTGAGGATCCACGATACCTCTGGAAGAGAGAACCCAACGGAGCGATTCGTCTGACCCGTATTAAGAACTGCTTCCTTGAGGAAGCTGACACCTACCATATCGGCATGGTCCAAAACCGCACACCAGCGAACCCGTTCTATGCGATGGGTGGTATTCCTGAGTGGCTTCGCTTTGACAGCGATGTCAGCTCCGGTGTCGCGACCAGTGACCCGGATTCAGGCGTAACACTGAAAGCATTCTGGCCTGGTGAATTCTTCTACCGTTCAGGTGGAACATATCTGTTCCCCCAGAACTTCCTTATCGATTCACTTCCCGTTCCGACGCCCATGCGCTATATCTGGAACTTCCAGTACACGCGCATCGACCGATATTTCCTCGGTGGATATGGCTCGATGAGAACCGACGGCATGGACCTGATTCGACTTACCGATGCGAGTGGTAATGCGATCAACAACTTGATGGGTTATTACGGTTCTCCAGATCCTTATGAACCACATCCGAACTACACACGCACGGAATCCACACCGATCTTGTTCTCCAGCCCCGAGATTTTTGGCGGTGGCGAGAGAGACACGATGCCTTATTACCCGTACCTTAGCCCATCTTCAGGAGATTGGCTCTATGGTGCACCCGACGGTTTCCGCGATGGTATCATCATTGCGTTAACCAGTGGTACTGACGATGCAGGCACTTTCTAAAGTAACTGCATTACGTACCTAAAACCCGCAATTATTTATTTCTTATTCAATGCAGTAAAGCGCGAAACCAAACACCCCCTCCTTTACGGGAGGGGTTTTTGCGTATCAAGGGGTTTTTCCGTATCAATTATCTGAGCCTCGAACGTTAGTGAGAGGTTGTTTCGATACATATTCAAGCTTATCTATTATCGCACCTACCCCTCACTAACGTTCGGGGCTCGGTTTTCAAGACATATTTACAATTCAATGCGAAGAGAGTAGTTAGGAGGGCGCTACAAGGAAGCTGTCTCAGAACCTCCAAACAGAAAGATAAACATAATTCGAGCGTAAGCGGCAGTT
>CBDVBS010000638.1:0-1706 GCA_965372275.1 uncultured bacterium
GGCCGGGCAAGCCTATGCAATGCACCATATAAATAAATCTCATCCCACTCGCTATTCGGGACCGCCATTGGGGACTGTCCCAAGCCTTCGCGGGACTGTCCCCATTTTAACCCATCGTGTATAATGAGTGCATCGGGGGTGGTCGAGGATGATAAGGAAAACCCGCCTCACCGGAGCCGACGATGATTGAGAATTTATTCCCGGCTTGCGGTGAAACCGGGCTACATGAAAGGTAGTCCCACCATTTATACCCGGGTGAGTTTCCGGGCTACGGGACTATATTCATTGTAAATCTGTTATGTCGAAGTTAATATATTATATTGGATCTCTATTCAAGTTACTTGCTACTGCATATGTTGGCGTATTAATACTCCGATGGGTAGTATTCTTAATAGCAACTATTGCCCTTATTATCTACATTATAGTTTCAGGCCAGTTCAGGATTGGATTATTAATCCCTATTTCCTTTCTTCTTTTGTTAATGTTTTTCATTTACAGATACTTGAAATATGGAAGATAGCTGGTTAACAGGCATTGCAGTAAGCAATAAAACCTTTAGGCAACATATTGCACGATAGAATGACCTATGATGCGCATAATCGGATGACCGAGTTTTCGACCGGTTCGGGGGTCGGGCTGAAGATATGGAACCTTAAATACGACCCGCTTGGCCGGGTGTTCAGGAATGAGAGTATGATAGGTGACTGTGCCTATTATCCCGCCATCACCGGAACCGAGTAGGTTTAAGAATTTATTCCCGGCAACGGGGTTGACCGGGCTACATGAAAGGTAGTCCCACCATTTAAACCCGGGTGAGTTTCCGGGCTACGTTACTTTTAAAATAGAGAGGTGACCATATTATGGAACATGAAGGATCAGATTGTGTTGATATTGCTAATGATGCACTACAGGACATTGACGATTCAACATCATTAGCTGCAGTTTATATACATATGGTGTTCGCTGCTTGCCCCTTCTTCTACGTCTTGGGAGTTATTAATGAGAAAATTGGGGGAGGGTTAGGCTTGGGCATGCTTGTACTATTACCGATGGTCGCTACTTTTTATTATAAAGAGGGCGTTGAAACTCAGAGACAAAAATATCGGATAAAAGAAAACCGTAGGATCAAGTTGCTCTGTTTAGGCGCATTTATATTAGGGTGTGTAATGACACTAATTATTATTGTGATGAGCTTGTTTTCATTGATTCCTCAAATAATTGAGCCACGTAGCCCGGCATTCTGATGCCGGGAAATGAATCCGGAATTCCTTATTCCCTCACAACCCTATAAATCCATCCCGAGCTGTCCATATATTCCATATCGAGATATCCCTGTTGGGACATTTCGGGAATATTGGCCACGAGTGCGGAGAAGAAATCGATGCCGGGCCAGTGAGCGTAGATATGTTCCTCGTCGATCTTGTAAAGACGCGGTGCGGGTGATTCAGCTCCCAGCGCGAATATTATATCCGAGGCATACTCATCGGGTATGCTTTTCATATCGAGCTTCCCGACGATGTGCTTCCAGTGTAGACGTATGTCATCCGCATCGCCCGGCTTGATGGAAGACAGGATTGCGTCGATGCTTACCGCCTTCATATAATGGTCACGGCTTATGACGATCCAGTCGATATCGTTCTCCACCAGCGTATCGTGGAACATCTTCATATCGTATTCCCACTCATCCGGATACGTGGCCGGGAACG
>CBDVBS010000639.1:0-1702 GCA_965372275.1 uncultured bacterium
ATAATAGGAACGTATAGGGATTCTTATGGGAGCAAAATACTCAACACATCCCGATAGCGTACGGGTTTTCGCGGCCTGGGGCCTTGCGGCCGCCATTATTATCGTACTGGCCGTAAATCTGCCCAACGTCGCTGATTTTTTCAGCCAGGACGACTTCGCCGGGATGAATTCCGATGCGTCATCCATCGAGGAATTCAAGGACTTTTTCTCCCCGGACCCGGAGGGTAACCGTGGCTGGTGGCGTCCCTTGTCGTTCGATATTAAATTCTGGTTGATGCGGGAAGCATTCGGTTTCAACCCGGCAGCGCACCATCTTCTTCCCCTGCTGCTGCATTGCCTCAACATTATTCTATGCTATTTCTTTCTTCGCGGGTTGACCGGCAGGGTGGATGTCCCACTTTTAGCGGCGGTACTGTATGGGCTCTGCGGGGCTCACCAGGTTTCCCTCTACTGGATATCCGCCGGGGTCGAACCGATCACGGCATTTTTCTTTCTATGCGGATTGAATGTATTCCTTTCGTGGAGGAGAAGGCCGGGAGTATTTCGTGCAATCGGCATATGCCTTCTGTATATCCTCATGCTCCTGTGCAAAGAAACCGCAATCACATTTCCTGTCACAATCCTTCTCGTGAATGTATTCTTTCCGGTGAGATCGGACGGAATCGGTGCGAGTTCGCGTAAGCCCGGAGTCTGGCTGTATCTTCTGCTTCTTATAATCCTTGCGGCATATCTCATATTCTATTTTAATATTCTCTACAAACCGGGCGTAGCCGGGCGTTACGGGTATGACCTGACGATAAACCCCGTCAGGCTCACCGTCAATTTTTTCACCTACTTAGTCCAGTTGTTTGTGGGTAATGCCATCATCTATTCGATGTTGAATGCATTTGGCGCAACCGATCCGCGCGTCTTCGCCACGGACCTGATGCAATCCACAACAGGATGCATACTGGGATTGATCGGAGTTGCAGCGGTAGTCCTGCTGATAGCCCGGATAAGACGCCACTGGAGTAAATTCCTTCCTCACGAACGTTCATATACATCTTTCGGTTTCATCTGGTTTATCGTGTGCATTGCGCCGGTACTTCCGTTTCCGGGGCATAATACGGCGTACTATGCCAATTTAGCGATGATCGGCTTCTCGGCCTGCATCGCCGGTGTGGCGCTTGGAATAAGGAATACCGGCCCGCCGAAGTCACGGCGGCGAACGATAGGGTGGATTCTGCTCATTCTGTTCGGAGCGAATTTCATCGTCAATACGCATCTCGGGGCCACGGTTTCACCCAATGCTAAGCGAAGCATCGTCGCGGAATCGGCTTTCGAGCAGATGACCGGGATGCATCCTTCGTTCGAGGCCGGCACGCTGCTTTTCATACTTGATATCGACGAGGATATGCGGTTGACATTGAATGACGGGCTGATCTACATGGCTTATTATGATGACAACCTTCGATGGGTTTTCACAATAAAGGATGATCAGGAAATCACTCAGACTTACCTTGATATTCATGGATGGAAAGAAGAAATAGAAGAGGACAAAAGGGGACCGAGGATCTACTATTCTTATGATGGCAAGGAGTTCATCCCGCGTGACGAGGAGTATTTCCTGGCGAAATATCCTGTTGGCGGTGGATAGGCATGGTTAAATCGCTGAGTGACATATCCCCGCGTTTTGCATTATCGGTATTGGTCGTTGCCGTTA
>CBDVBS010000640.1:0-1691 GCA_965372275.1 uncultured bacterium
CCAACAAAGGTATCGAAGCTTGTCAGTGTTTTATTGATGCATCGGGACACCCCCGCCGCACTAATCCCACTTGATCTTCGTGCCCTCCGGCGCGTCCTTCACTTCCGCGCCTAACTCCGTCAGTTTGTCGCGAATCATATCCGATTTATCGAACATCTTCTCGGCGCGGAATTTATCTCTCAGTTCAACAAGCAGCCCGGCCAGTTTCTCGACTCTATCTGCAGACTCTGTATCACCACCGGCTTGCGGGGCATCTTCGAGATAGTAAATCTTATGCCATTTATCCTGGAGGATGCCGATGATATCCGCCATACGCATGAGCTTCAGAAGCGACCAGTTAAGGGCGACACGTTTCGAATCGTCGTACTCCGCGACAAGCTTGTTCATATGATTCGCCATCTCGAACATACTCGCCGTAGCACCCTGGGTATTCATATCATTCGCCATCTGTTCAACGAACCCGGCGAGGATCTCATCGGCTACAGCGACATGCTCATCCGAATGATCGCCGATAGCATCGAACAGGTTCTCCTCGCGTTCTTCGCAACGCCATCCGAGGGTCTCGATAGCGGTATCGACCGAGTTCGCAAGACGTTTTTTCGCAATCCGCATTTCATCGAATTTCTCGCGAGAGAAATCAACGGTCTTGCGATAATGAGCCGATAGCAGGAACATGCGCACTTCTTCCGGCTCATACTCCTTCAGGATATCCCGCGCGCGGAACGACTCCCCGCTCTTGGCCATCTTCCCACCCTTGTATGTCACCCACTCGAAGTGCATCCATATTCGCGCGAATGTTCCTTCACCCGAATGCGCCTCGGCCTGGGCGATCTCATTCTCATGATGCGGGAATCTCAGCTCCTGCCCGCCGCCGTGAATATCGAATGTGTCACCGAGATAACCGGTTGACATCGCCGAGCACTCGATATGCCATCCTGGTCTGCCCATTCCCCACGGACTCTCCCATGCGGGTTCGCCGGGTTTCTGAGCTTTCCAGAGTGCAAAGTCCAATGGATCACGTTTGCCGACTTCCTCGGTCTGACGTGTTTCAAGCCGGAGGTCGTCGAGATTACGTCCCGACAATTTCAGGTATGGCTTCCAGTCTTTCACCGAAAAATATACGCTCCCCTCGGATTCGTATGCATACCCCTTATCTACAATTACCTTGATGTAATCAACGATACGCTTGATATGTCCCGAAACTTTCGGGAAATATTCAGCGGGCTGCACGCCGAGGGTGAATATATCCCGGTAATATTCCCGGTTGAATCCCTGGCTCAATTCGAGTGAATTCTCGACACCGGTCTCGGCTGCGCGTTTGATGGCCTTGTCATCAACGTCGGTGAAATTCTGGACGAAACGGATTTCATATCCGACTGCCTTCAGGAAACGACGTACGACATCGAAGAACACCGGGCTGCGCATCGAGCCGACGTGGGCATAATCATACGTGGTCATTCCGCAGAGATACATAGTCACCACGGGATGATCGTTCGGGAGACCAAGCTCCACATCACGCTTGGTCATGCTGTTATATATCCTGATTGGTTTTTTCAGTTCAAATATCGGTAAGGGCATTTTCTATTCCTCTCTTTCTTTGGATGTGTAACCCACGAAATGGGATTCGTGGGTTACAAATCATCCTTTCCTGGGTTACATCCATCCTTTCCTGGTGCAACTCATGGTGCCAC
>CBDVBS010000641.1:0-1679 GCA_965372275.1 uncultured bacterium
ACCCGGATAGAAAATGACAGAAGTCGAGTGATATCACTGCAATATTAGTAGCCCCGGGTTCGAACCCAAGTGCTATAATTTCAACCTTCAAAAAATGCCCGCAATACGGGTGAGCATGGGAAAGGAGCATACGATGGCGGACAAATACGACCTGGTGGTACTCGGAGGCGGACCCGCAGGATATCCGGCGGCTATCCGCGCACGGCAGTTGGGATTAAGCGTGGCGGTGATCGAACGTCACAAACTCGGCGGCACCTGCCTTAACAGGGGATGTATCCCCACCAAGGCATTGATTCATACGTCGAGGCTTTACAGTGAGATCGCCCACGCGAAGCAGCTCGGGATCACCGTTGACGGCTACTCCCATGATATCGCCAAGGTCTATGGATACAAAGACCGTATCGTAAGGAAGCTCGTCGCCGGCACGAAGATGCTCCTAAATAAAAACGGTGCGGATATCATCGAAGGCAACGGGAAACTCCTGGACGCCAACACCATCGATGTCGATGGGACGCCAATCGAATTCAAGAACCTGCTCATTGCAGTCGGGTCGAAAGTGCGCATGCTGCCCGCTTTCCCGCTCGACGGCAAGAAGATAATAACTTCCGACCAGGCGCTCGAACTGAAGGAACTCCCCCCAAGGATCGGCATCATCGGCGCGGGTGCCATAGGCATGGAATTCGGCGGCATCTTCAATGCGTTCGGCGCGCAAGTCACCATACTCGAACTCCTGCCGCGTCCCATGCCGATGGACGATCCCGATGTCGGCAAGGTGATGTGGGATGTTTACAAGAGACGGAAGATCGACATCCGGTGCGGATTCAACGCGACATCGTGCCGTGTCGAGGGCGACGTGGTGAAGGTCGATGGTGAGCAGGACGGTGAAAGCTCGGAGTTTGAATTTGATCTCCTCCTTGTCAGCATCGGACGTGAAGCCTCAACGAAGGGATGCGGATTCGAGGAAGCAGGCATCGAACTTTCGAGGGGTTCAGTCGTCGTTGATGATAACCTGCGCACAAAAATATCTCACATTTATGCGGCCGGTGATTGCGCCAAGCCTCCCCTATTGGCTCATAAAGCAACTGCAGAGGGAGTCTATGCCGCTGAATTGATTGCCGGGATTGAGCGCAAACCGCTTAATTACGACCATATTCCCGCAGCTACATACACATGGCCGGAGGTCGGCAGTGTGGGCGTACACGAAGAGGAAGCAATCAAGCGCGGGTTGAACTACCGTACGGCGAATTACTCATTAGCCGGAAGCGGCAAGGCACTCATAGACGGCTCCCAGGAAGGTTTTATAAAGGCGGTTGCCGATAAGGAATCGGGTAAACTGCTCGGTATTACGGTCGTCGGACCGAACGCGTCGGAATTGCTCGCTGCGTCCGTCATAGCCGTGACCCATGGTGTGACCACCGAACAACTCGTGCATACGATATTTGCTCATCCGACCGTAAGTGAAGCATTCGGCGAACTCGGCCACGCTTTCGGCGACGGCGCTCTGCATCTTCCACCGGGTTAGGGTTATCTTTATGTCCCTGCAGGTTCTTGGTTGTTTCGGGATACCCTCGATGTTTCGGGGACACCCTTGTCCCGAAACCATCCCTGTTCGTATAAATATATCTTTGTGTGCCACCGCTACACCATGACGGGGCGGAAAAAAGTCGAAAATCCTTACA
>CBDVBS010000642.1:0-1667 GCA_965372275.1 uncultured bacterium
GTTTCGACCGTCCCGGATGCAGTAGATGGTCCCGGGCAATTGTGAAAAATTTCGTAAGGCCTGTTCGATGGCCAAAACTGGAAGTCGTATCGGAGGATTAGCGTATGAAAATTATTGTCATCATCAAGCGGGTACCGGATACCGAAACGCATGTCAAATTAGGGCCCGACGGCAAGACAATCGATCCCACGGGGGTTGTGTATATAATGAACCCCTATGACGAATATGCGGTCGAGGAAGCCATCAAGCTCAAGGAAGCCAACGGCGGTGAAATAACGGTAATGTGTGTGGGTCCCGAGGCTGCCACCAAGGAGATCCGCACCGCTGTCGCGATGGGATGTGATGGCGGAGTGCTCATCAAGGACCCCGAAGGTGAACTCGACCCCATGGGCGTCGCGCGCGCGTTGGCGGACGAGATCAAGGGCAGGGAATATGACCTTATACTGACGGGCAAGAAGAATGTCGATGATGATTATGGGCAGATACCCCAGCTTATCGCGGCGTATCTCGACCTGCCGGTGGTCACCGCCATCAATGAACTCGAGGTGAACCTCGCCGAAGGCAAGGCCACATGCATTCGCAGCATAATAGGCGGAGCTGAAAAGTTTGAAGTCAGCCTCCCTGCGATCCTGACGGCAGAGAAGGGTTTGAATGAGCCCAGGTACCCGAACCTCATAGCGGTACGCAAATCGATGAAAGCCCCCATGGACATCAAGGATCCAGCCCCCACCCAGGCTGTAATGAAAGTCCTCAGCATGGAACTTCCACCACCGAGGGAAGGCGGGAAGATCGTTGGTGAAGGCGTGGAAGCAGTGGGCGCCTTGATAACAGCCCTGAAAGACGAAGCAAAAGCGCTTTAATGTTTTAATAGATAGATGTATCCCGCGAATCCCATTTCGCGGGAACCAGCAAATTTTGAGAATATTCGGGAGTGAAGATATGAGTGACAATGCAATATTAGCGGTAATCGAAACACGTGAGGGCCTTATCAAGAGGGCGGGACTCGAAGCCCTTAACGAAGCAAAGCGAATCGGGGCGAAATTAGGCGCACCGGTATTCGCCGGCCTTATCGGCCCGGCCCCTCAAGACCCGGAATCGTTAGGCGAATGGGGCGCAACGAAAGTCTTCATCGCCGACAGCCCGAACCTCGCCAACTTCAGCGTGATGGCATATGCCCGCGCGCTCCATAAGATCGTCGAAAAGACCAGCCCGCAGGTGATCCTCTTCTCGGCAACGACATGGGGACGGGATATCTCGTCGATGTTAGCCGGACTCTTGGATGCCCCGCTCGCCGAGGATTGTATCGAACTCAAAGTTGAGGGCGACAAGGTGCTCGCGCTGAGACCGGTCTTCGCCGGGAAGTCGCGCATATGGATCGAGCCTGAGAAATCGCCGTTCCTTATTTCGCTGAGGCCGAAGGCATTCCTGATGGATGACCCTGAATCGGGCAAAACAGCCGAGATCGAAAAGCTTCCCGTTGATATAAGCGAGAATGACATACGTGCCGTGGTGAAGGAGCTTCTGAAGACGGCGGCGGGTAAGATCGATGTTGCCGAGGCGGATATCATCATCTCGGGCGGGCGTGCTATGAAGGGCCCGGAGAATTTCCCCATACTCGAGGAATTAGCCGATCTCTTCGGCGGTGCCGTCGGTGCAAGCCGCGCGGC
>CBDVBS010000643.1:0-1650 GCA_965372275.1 uncultured bacterium
ATGATATCCTCCTGCCGGAGTTCCGCGAGACGGTCAACCGCCGCAAGATGCAGCGCGATCTGACGGTCGAATATCTCCCGGTTGAGCATCTTGTCGTCAAATTCAATCATCGCGCCCTCGCTCTTCGTCCAGTTCACAAACGCTTCAATCCTATCGGTACGATTCTTTAAAATATCCACTGCCCTTCTAACGAGCATAAACTGGTCTTCGGTGATTATATCGCCGATGAAATATGATTTGAGAGCGGCGTAATCATCCCTGAGATGCTCCATCCTCAGGCAATAGCTCCCGCCCCACATGAGGAGCGTGCCTTCCTGCAGGCGTGACACCGCGGCTTGCGCGCGTACCCATTGGGCGAGAGGTGTCATATCGCCCCTCACCCTGAAATGATTTCTGAAAAATGGGCGATCTATCTCCCACATGGATGAACCGACTGCGGATATGCAGACAGCACCCGCCCATTTCGGATCATCCGCAGTATAGAGGGCTACAGGAAGGTCGCATAAACGAGCAAGACGCAGTGCTAATTCAGGTTCCGTCCAGTGCCATAGCCCAAGCACAAGGCAGTCGGCATTACCTTGTTTGATTATCTCGGCTGCACGTTTTACTTCGGCGGTGGAACCAATACCGTAAATCCCGTCCTCGGTTCCTCTCAATCCGACCATCGGATCAACCACTTCGAACCCTTTGGATTCGAGGAAGCCTTTCAAATCCGCATGTCCTTCACGAATGAAATCCTCCCTTTCACCACTGAAGCTTGTTGAACGTGGGTCGGTGAAACTTGCCACCGCGACCCTCGGGCATTTTTCCATCAGGCTGTTATCCATCGATCCTTCCTTTTCAATAAATGGGGTCGGACCTGAATTAATCCTCAATGTTGATGGGCCTTAACGAGCGCCGAAACGAATAATTCAGGTCCGACCCCATTAAAATTTAATAATTATCAAGCTGGGAGCGGGTGGGTAATGCGGCTATCGCGCCGAGTCCGGTCGCGCAGAGGCTGCCTAAGATAACCGCCCTCTTCGCGCATTCCCTGAAGCTGAGACCGTCGATGGTGCCGCTGATGAATCCCGAACAAAAGGCATCCCCGCATCCGGTCGTATCCACCACATCCACGTTCAGCGGGGGAAGCACAAGCTCATCACCCTCGCTTCGGAAATACCCGCCCTTCGATCCGCATTTGATTCCAACCGTCCGCACGCCCTTCGCGAGAAAGAACCTCGCCATCTCCCGCACGTTATCCTCGCCGGAAAGCATCCTCGCCTCTTCATCGGAGGGGAGAAAGATATCGACATACTCAAGCATCGGCTCAATTAAATCGTACCAGACGCCGGACGGATCCCAGGCGGTATCGAGGCTGGTGGTGATGTCTTTCTCCTTCGCGGAACGGAGCACCGATGCGGCATCGACGCCGTCGAAAGCATCCATAAGAAATGTTCCGCCGATGTGGAGGTGCTTGCTGAGTTCGAGAAAATGAAGATCGAGATCATCGCTCGCGAATATCGCGTTGGCTCCCTTGAAATGGAGGAAACGCCGCTCACCGCGTGAATCGACGAGGACATCGGTGACGCTCGTCGCGACATCTTCAAGGCGTACGATCCCCGTGGGATCCACACCCTCATCAATAAGGATATCTACGATGAAATCACC
>CBDVBS010000644.1:0-1633 GCA_965372275.1 uncultured bacterium
GTAGACATCTTAATCATTTCCTTCAAATTAAAGTGATATCTAATTATACCCCGGTTCGTCCGGGGATTTCTTTATGGCATTATTGATTATGTTAATCTGCATTTTGATATTCTTAATAATTTTATGAAATTTCTTGATTTTAGCTTGACAGGTTGATAATCTTAAGTTAGAATGCGAGTATATTAAGGTTAGCGGGGCAGATAATTAAGATTATTGAAGCAAAGGATGATAAAATGAAGAAGAGTTTGAGTAAATGTCCGACATGTGGGAAGCAGTTGAAGATCAGCCAGTACCACTGTTCCGAGTGCGAGATTGACATTAACGGCGAATTTGAAGGATGCATGTTCTGCAACCTGAACGACGAGGATCGCTATTTCGCCCTTGTGTTCCTCCAGACAGGCGGGAGCATCAAGGATGTCGAGCGGGTTATGGGAATCAGCTACCCCACCGTCAAGGCAAAACTCGCCCAACTCGTGAGGAACCTCGGGTTGTCAAACGGTGGTGAACCGGGATGCTGCCCGGATGACGATTTCGACCCGATTGACAAGAAGGCCCTCAAGGCCGAGATAAAAGCGGTGAAAAAAAGGGTGAAAGAGAAAGTCAGGCATAACCTGCATGGGGCATTCCATGACAGGCATCACAAGCATCCTAAGCGTTTAAGTTTTCATCTCAATGTGGATGAAACAGAGTCGGCAGACAAACCAGATGCAAAGGAAGTACTGGGTGAACTGAAGTCGGGTAACATCGATGTCGCCGCGGCGTTAAGGCGTTTGAGGGGTGAAGAGAAAGAGAAGGTTGAAGACGTGAAGGATGAGGAAAACCATGGTGCAGATTAACCTATCCGCGATGCTCGACCCGATGTGGTCCTGGTATATATGCATAAGCCGATAGAACGACATATTGTAGATACAGAAACAAGGAGAAACAAATGGACGAAAACAGAATGGAAATATTGAAGATGCTTCAGGCGGGTAAGATCACGGCGGAGGAAGCTGCAGAACTCCTGCAGGCGCTGGAACCTTCGGAGATAATGGTGAAACCGGAGAATGACCGGACGATCCAGTTGATGGATGAAGATTACGACGAGGAAGAAGACGGGGAGGAAGGCGGAAAACCACGCAAGCGGAAACGCCCGAAGTTCCTCATCATCGAGGTCAGCAAGGACGGCAGCAAGAAAGTGAATGTACGTATTCCGCTGAAGCTCGCGAAGATGGCATCGCGTTTCATCCCGAAGCACGCCCATGCACAGATGAAAGCCCACGGTATGGAGGGGAATCTGAATGAACTGCTTGCGGGCCTTGAGGAACTTGAACCGGGTGAGGATCTAATCAATGTGAATGATGAAGACGATGATGAGCAGGTTCGGATATACACGATTTAGTCGGTTTGTACGAATAGCATATTACCCCCAAAATGACGCGGTCGAAATGGCCGTGTTTTTAATGCACCGCCGGTCGCGCGGGTGCAACCGATGGGCGTTCTTGTGCCACCGCTATCCGAGTCTTCGAGGACAGCGGTGGCACAAGGAATGCGAAAACTTTATTCACATGGCTGGTTGAAAACAGCCGGGTTTAAAGCCATGTCATGCGCTATAAGCATCTCGTAGGGGCGAGCCGGAGGCTCGCCCTCCGGC
>CBDVBS010000645.1:0-1601 GCA_965372275.1 uncultured bacterium
AGTGCGGTGGCGCGATGGTTCCCTGTCGGTGAAGAGGGCGGTTTCACTTATGATTTGGAAGTGGAACCTCGTGCGGAAACATGCTACATAAAAAACCTCAACGTGGATAAAGGAGAAAGTGGAATCCTTGATGGAATTGAGTTCGCATCGTACGAGGTGAGGATTGTTACCATCGAGATCGACTTAAAAACCTTCACCGAAGACCAACCACTGATCGTGACGGGTTTGAACGGTGTCAATATCAAGGGGGATATTGAAGCTGAAGTTATTCGGAATCACTTCACTCCGGAAGATTCCGGGGTTACGGCGATTACAATGAAGTATGACGATTTCACCGAAAAGACAACCATTACCGCCGACATAACAGAAATTACGGGGATGGAGGTCAGTATCACGGGCAAGTGGAAGATCGAGGATGGGAAGCTTATCCTCGCGAACAGGAAGTACCATAATCCCGACAGCCCGGTGGGTGCCGAGGTTGTTGAATTTATAGAGGAGCATACGGATATCTCCATTTCATTCTCAATGTTCGGCTATCCTCTCGACGTGACCGGATTCAAATTCGACGGGGCGATAATGTCGGTTGAGCTGGAGCGCGTATGACTATTCCGATTCAGTTACCACCCGACCTGCACGTCCATACCGAGTACAGTATCGATGCCATTGGCAAGCAGCTTACTTGCGTGGATAATGCGATAAGATTGAACATGCCGGGCATAGGGTTTGCCGAACATCTTGACTTCGACCCGGATGATCCATCCACGGAATTCTACGATTATCAACGCCAACTGGACGGGCTTGGCGCGCTTGCCGATTTATGTTTGGGGGAAGCAACCATCTTTTTCGGAGTTGAAGTCACCTACCAGGATTCCTATGAGGCTGATATCCGCAGGTTTCTTGAAAACAGGAGCTTCGATTACCGTATCGGTTCGCTGCATCACGCCGGGAATGTATGGGTCGGTAAGATCCACGAAGTATTCGATAACCGATCTCCCGGCGATGTTTATATCCCTTACTTCGAGGAATATCTAAAAATGGTAGAGACGGGTTTGTTTGATGTTGCCGGGCATCTCGATTATCCGAAGAGATATTGCGAAGGTATATTCGATGATTTCAAATATGCGGACTACAGCAAACTTATTGATCCCATTCTCGATGCAATAATAAGGCGGGGTATGACTCTTGAACTTAACACCGGCGGGTGGCGACGGAAGGTAAACGAGCAGTATCCGTCAACCGAAATCCTCCACAGGTACAAGCAGCTCGGGGGGAATAATGTGACATATGGCTCCGATGCACATAATCCGGCTGAAGTTGGGGCTGACTTCGAACGCGCCGTTGTTCTCGCGAATGAAATCGGCCTGCAGCCGGTTGTTTATGCCGCGAGGGAAATGTATCAAACATAAATCTGGATCGCTTGATTTATCAGGGCACAACGATGGTGCTGAGGATCCTGTTCACGATCTTCTCGCTCGGGGACCGCCTACAAGTCCGGGTGCCGTCTCCATGTCCGGGTGCCGTCTCCATGTCCGGGTGCCGCCTACAAGTCCGGGTGCCGCCTACAAACGAGTCTTCGAAGTTTGTAGGTGATCAATATGAAG
>CBDVBS010000646.1:0-1595 GCA_965372275.1 uncultured bacterium
AACAACGGGTATTCTAACTCATTCCGCGTGTGTTTTGGATAAGTTATGCGTAAAAACTTCCAAAGAATCCAAGTAATTGACCTATATCTATCCTTTTTGCTTTACTTAATCATTCACTTTGCTATATTAAACGATAAATCGCAGTTGGAGTAAAATGTGCCCTCAGCCCCGATAGATGAATTCATAGCCCTCGATTGTGAGACCACCGGACTTAATACAAAAAATGCGGACATCATAGAGGTTGCCCTGTACAAATTCAAGGACGGGAAACCCGTTGAGAATATCATTCATTTTGTAAAGCCGGGGCATCCGATACCTCTTCGCAACAAGCGTCTCACCGGAATCGACGACACAATGGTGCAAGACGCGCCGGCTTTCGGGGATATAGCCGAGAGCATCATGGATTTCATCGTCGGGATACCTCTTGTGGGACATAATATCGCCTTCGATCTACGTTTCCTCAATCAGGCGATGCGCAAGAGCGGCTTCGGTCTGATCGGCAACGCCGCATACGACACACTTCGCCTGTCGGCATTATTCTTCCCGGAAGAGCCGAGCCTTAAACTGACCTCACTTGCGGATAAATTCAATATTCTCTCCGACAAGCAGAGCCACCGCGCCGGGGCGGATGCCGAGCTTTCAGGCGAACTGTTCATCAAGCTCCAGGAATATATCCTGTCCCTGCCGGAAGACTTCATCAACTTCCTTTCCGGCTTTGGCCCGGCGGACGACGGGGCGACATTCCAATTTCTCAACCTGATCAAGAGCACGGCGGAAACTGATGCCGGCAAGTATTCAACGGATATCCTGAAGGATATCCTCAGCGTGGACTCCAACCCGATCTCATTCCCGCCGGGTGAAGATATCGCCGGGGATGACCTGGTGCAAGCCACACGGCAGGCTTTCGAAGCCGGGGGCAGGCTCGAAGGGATAATCGAGAATTTCGCCCATCGCGCGGGACAGCCTGAAATGGCGGTTTCATTCGCGGAACATCTCATGAACGGTGGAATAAATGCCATCGAGGCGGGCTGCGGGATGGGCAAGAGCCCGGCATATCTCGTGCCGTCAGTGATGGCGGCGGGCAAAGGGCACAAGCCCATCGTCATCTCCACCTACACCAAGAACCTGCAGGACCAGTTGGCTGGAAAAGACCTCCCGGCATTAGCTCCCCTGCATCCGGGTGGATTGAGTTTCACCACGTTGAAGGGCAGGGCCAACTATATCTGCTTCTCCCGGCTGGTCGATCCTTCAGGGAAGCTTTTCGGCGCGAACAGGCTTTCGGCATTTGAGAGAGCGTTGCTGTTGAGCTGGATACACGGCACCCGCGAGGGTGATATCGATAAACTGAATTACTTCATCCTGAACAATTTCAACAACCTCAAAAGCCACCTGAATTTCCTTCGCGCTGAAGGCGAATTCTGCCAGCTCCCCGATTGCCGCTGGCAGGATCAGTGTTTCGTACTCGCGTCACGCAAACGCGCCGCGGCAAGTGATATCGTCATCACAAATCACTCCCTGTTTTTCGCGGGGTTCGAACCGGAAAGGGAAGGGGCGAGCGTGCTCCCCGACTTCAAGCATGTCATCTTCGATGAAGC
>CBDVBS010000647.1:0-1586 GCA_965372275.1 uncultured bacterium
GGTGAAAGCCGATTAGAAGGCATATCTATGACTGACGCGCATGAAGTAATATCGGGATTGATCGAAGAGAGCATCGGCGCGAAACGTAAACTGCTTGACACAATGCAGGATCGTATCATCGCGTGCGCGGCGATGATGTTAGCATCGCTGCGTGCAGGCGGTAAGATACTGATATGCGGCAACGGCGGTTCCGCCGCGGAAGCCCAGCATTTCTCCAGCGAACTGGTTGGAAGAATGATGATGAGCGAACGTCCGGCTATTCCTGCAGTCGCGCTTACAACGGATACATCGACCCTTTCAAGCCTGTCGAACGATTTTGGATTCGAAGAGTGTTTTGTAAGGCAGGTGCAGGCCCTTGGGAATAAGGGTGATATTCTCTTGGCGATATCCACTTCGGGTGAGTCATCCAATGTTATCCGTGCAGTGCAGGCGGCGAAGGATATTGGTATGACAACGATCGGACTGCTGGGGGGTAATGGCGGGAAGCTGAGCGGTCTTGTTGATGAGCATGTTCTTGTGCCGTCCGATTCGACACCGCGTATCCAGGAATGTCATCACATGTTGAGTCATATTTTCGCCTCAATCGTCGAGGAGGGACTTTATGGGGAGACCGGCTAAAAAGCTCGCGATACCTCTTCTGACAATATTATCGTTCCTCGCAATTTCCACTTATGCAATTGCGGCGAGGGATTTCCCCGATGTTCAAGCGACGGTGACGGATATACCCGATGTACTCTCCGATGCTGATGAGGAACGGCTGACGCAGACCCTCAAGGATCTTAAGGAATTCAATAACATGCCCGGTGTGATCGTGATAGCAGAGAGCACCGGTGAATGGGACTTCATCGAGTATGGACATGACTTCTTCGATCACCTGCGTGTGAAGGGGCTTGTGGACAATACCGGGTTCCTTATTTATATTTCCACGATGGATAAGAAGATGACCTTCGTGATGGGGCGTGACCTGGTGCGTGGTGGAGTGCTGACCGATGAAGATGCGAGGGACATACGTCAGACACTCGACATGTCCTTAGTGGAGGGTGATTATTTCAACGGCCTGTTCGGCTCACTGGCCAAACTTCGCAAGATCACCGGCGCGGCTGAACTGGAGGAAGCAGGCCGTGAGCGTGGTAACTGGATGATGCTTTCAGGATTGGTTATCATAATCGCGGCTCTCTTATGGAACATCAGAAGGAAGCGCACGAAGATGAGCGACTCCTTTGAATAATGACGGAAAATGGGGACAGTCACCGATTTTAAGAATTTCCCCCCCCTAATTCCCCCCGCAAGCGGGGGGATTAAAGGACGATGCAATCCTGCGCGTGATCGATCCGGCAACCGGGCTAAGACCAATTCTTCTTAAGAAAGACTAATTGAATCGGGTGCCGCACACTTCAGTGTGACGGGGCGGAAAAAAGTCGAAAATTCTTACAAACGGCAAAATGGCATATCCTCAAACCCTTATCCAGAGCGGTTTCGGGACAAGGGTGTCCCGAAACATCGGTCCGGTTATGACTTTTTTCCGCCCCGTCTTCAGTGTGCGCCAATCCCCAAGTTAAGCCACTCATCGCACACTGAAGTGTGCG
>CBDVBS010000648.1:0-1584 GCA_965372275.1 uncultured bacterium
GCTGGAAATGATGAACACCTGCTCCGACCTGTCGATACTTGCGTAATACCCCGCATCGATTTTCTTACCGATGTACAAATCGGTCTCCCCGCCGTCTGTCGTATTCATCTCGATCTTGATCCAGTACGGATCTAAACCAAGCACTTCGAGGCTCTTAAAGGAATCAACATATTCCGCGGGAGACACGCCAAGCAGGGCATCGAAGAATTTCTCAAAATCCTCCTGCTCATAAATCAACCTGCCCTCCGGTTTTGTAATGCGGAAACCTTCCTTATCCCTCTCGAACTTGAGATTATCCCCGCCCACTTCTCGAAAGACCACCGACTCGACTTGCGCCATGGACAATAGAAGCAACCTCGTCTCCCTGAGATCATCGATATCCTGATTGAGATATGTCTCGATCCTGAATTCGGTGAGGAACGGCTCCGGCTGATATGAACTTTCGGCAAGCACACCCTTGGATTTGTTTACGCCCAAGAATGTAATCAGATGATCACCGCCGTCCCGTTCAATAAACCGTATCCCACCCCTCAACGGTTCAAGCTCTTCCATGTTCGGCTCCGGCACAAATTCCTCCGCCCGCGCCCTTCCGACCATCACTAAAAGACTTTCGCACCAGCCCTCTGACACCTGGAACTTCACAGGCCTTTCCATGAGCCACGCGTTGCCATCGAACTTGAATGCATAATCAACTTCATTGGTCGAGCATTCGAACGCCGTAACAGCACTACCGTCAAAATCAATAATGACCCGTGAACGCAATTTATCCAATCCAATTCCCGTAAATTCCAACTCCGTCGATTCTAAGAGAAACAGTCCCCCTGTGCCGGTAGTTGCATAACGTCCGGTTCCCGCCGGATTCTCACCGCCAAGGGCAAAGGAGAGCAAGACAATGCCGCCATCGGCAAGAATATCCAGCCTGTACACCGGGGCATCCAGACCATACTCCGCCTTCGCCTGCTCATCAAGCGCGCCTAAGTTCCGCTCAACCTTCATGTTTCCCACGGCTCTGAGGAGTTCATCCACCATCTCCCGGTCCGCGGGGGAAATAAAGGGCGTCTCGATAGAAAACCCGTCATCGTTCTTTACCAATCGTATCGTTCCATCCACGTTTCGAATCTCGATGACCGACGCGCTTGCAGTGTCAATACCTGTCCCTGATGTGAGACCTGGTTGTCCATCATCCTTCTTTTTATTCATATCGTAATAGTAGAAAGCCACAAGGATTATGAGAATCGGTATGAATATGTATCCGTACTTAAGCTTCATGGTCGCTTATTTCCTCCGTGCCCAGACAAAGATACCCATCGCTGCAATTAACAGGGGAATGAATATCGTCGATGCAAGAAATGCGATACTTACCTGGTTCCTCGACAATTTAAGGTAGCGTGGTGGTTCTGAAGCCCTGATAGCTATATCGGTAATATCACTTGTCATAAAACCAATAGCGTTCAGGATGAAATCCTTGGAGGCGCCGATACCTAAGTTACTGTTTGCGGCGAATGACGCATCACCGGTCACCATCACGAGTCCGTAATCCCTACCCGTTCTCCTGTCGGCTGCGGGTTCTTCCCCGGCCGCCTC
>CBDVBS010000649.1:0-1549 GCA_965372275.1 uncultured bacterium
CTCGGCATGCGGGCAAGGGACAGCCTTGGTTTTCGAGCCAAGTATGCTGGTAGCTTTCGCTTCGAGCGACGCGATATCGAGGCTCTTTGTGATGTACTTCAGGACAAATCCCATTCCGAACAGCTTGATCATCTGGGCCTTGCTCTTACGGGCTTCTATCAGCCGGTCGAACTTGTCGCGATTATCGAGGATCGCTTTCGGGTTGAGGACAAACAGGTTGCCCCCGGTGAAGTCGCCTTCCTTCAGCTTCTGCACGGTACGTTTACCGCCGGGGAATTTCGCCTCGATAACATTTATGGGGATTATCGGGTAGTAGATATCGGATTCCTCGCGCGAGAACAGCTTGAAGAGGTTGTCGATAATTTCGCTTGAGATGAGAGGTATGTCGGCTGATGAAACGAGCAGGTAGTCGGTATCACCTGCTGCAACCAGGCCATTAAAGAAATTCTCCTGGAGGTTTGAGGCTTCGGGTATTATTTCATCAACGAGTTTGCCCTTGTACGGGCTCAGCATTTCCGGGTTCCCGACAATTGTAACCTTGCCCACATAAGGGCTTCCGCGCAATGCGGTCAGAACGAATTCAAGAATAGGGGTCTGCCCGACCTTGATGAAGCACCGGGTTTTCTCACCGGTGACCCTGAGCATCTCCTCGTCGTTCAATCCCCCCGCGAGCACCAGGGCATCGGTCTTACGCTGGGTAAAATCAATCATTAATCTCAACTCCATTGGGGACCGTTTCGCATAGATGCACATCGTCCCCATATGCTGCTTTCATATCGCCAAGTAAGTCCAAGGCATGGTTGTAATCATTAACCGGCGCGAATACCGCCGAGCCGGAGCCGGTCATGAACGCTTTCGCTCCAAGGTGAGTGAGCCGGTCTTTCACTTCCTCGATAACCGGGTGGGTCGGAAAGACGGCTTCCTCAAAATCGTTATGCAACAGGCCCTCAAAATGCCCTGAACTCAACGCGGATATCCAGGTGTTATACGCTTCGCGGTAAACTTCATCAACAGTGCCGATATTATTGGTCGTACGTTCACGCACCTCATCGACAAGTTTGTACGCCGATGCGGTCTCAACACGTTCGCCGGGCGGTACAACGATAACATAGAACTTCCCCGCCACACCGAGAAGCTTATCGACGAATTCCCCCCTGCCCTTCACTATCGCGCATCCGCCCTTCAACAGGAACGGCACATCGCTGCCGACAGACAATGCACATTTTAGCATTTCGGTGTCATCAAGTGGCAATTTGAACAGATTATATAGCGCCAATATCGTGCCTGCCGCGTTACCACTTCCTCCCGCCAAACCCGATTGAGTCGGGATATTCTTGTTTATCCTGACCCGAACGCCCCCGATGGATTCCGGATATCTCCCCTGGAGATATTTATAGGCCAAAGCAACGGTGTTGCTTTCATCCGTCGGTACTGAGGGATCATCACATTCGATGGCAATATTATCCCCTCCAGGGATGAATTCCATCTCATCGGCAAGGCTTACGGTCTGCATGATGCTGATGATGTCATGGAAACCGTCCGGACGCAG
>CBDVBS010000650.1:0-1540 GCA_965372275.1 uncultured bacterium
AGAGCATAAACGTCATCATCGGAGTCAACCCATATCTTCGCCCCCAACTCGCCGGTGTCAAGCCATGTGGATATGGAGAAAGAGGCCAACGAAGAATCCACAAGCTGGCTGCCATCCCAGTCAATATAGTAGATGGTATCGAACGCGGACCCGCCGGAAGGGTAATCCGGCGCCATGAAGAAAAAGATACGGTCGTTTGAATCCACCTCAAAGCACCAGGGGCGGTCGGGATAGGCCCCGCCGGGAACCTGGAACGTGTCAACAGGAGTTGATAGGTTCGATCCATCATAAACCGCCAACCAGGGGAAAGCAGCATTGCCGCCGCTTGAAGGCCGGCATCCCACCAACCGCGATGAATCGACCTGCATGTAGTGAAAACCGGTAGAGAATATCGTTCCCGTGTCAACGTAACCTTGATAAGTCACCGGGTCGGTGAATGTACACTGGTCCGTGATAGTGAAGTCGTCATCGGAAATGTCATTGATGTCGGAATCGTCAACATCCGATACCCGCACTTTTACTGTTGTCGATGGGTCATTAGGTATTTGCCAATCGAACGAACCATTGTTCTCCGTAGAGGCTGTAATCTCGATGATATCCTGGTTGAAGTCATCCTTTGAATATTCAAGTTTCACATTTTCAATATCACCAGTTGATTCCCACTCTATATCGTGGTGGGAATTAATTGCCCACTCCTCCCCGCCGTTCGGGACAAGGAGATGCAATGAAGACGGGGTTGGTTGGTCTCCAGCAACATGGACGGGATGGCTGAAATATGCGCATACCGGTTCACCCGGCAGCATGCCGCCATAATTCTCAGCCTCGGACTGCACGGTAATCAGGAGTTCGATATCACCGTTCCGGGTTAGATCATCCCCTGATATATCTACCTGGTAAGTGCCGTAACCCTCGCCGCCACCTATTGGTGAACCAGCGGATGTATATGGCAACCCGGCTAATGATTCCACGAACACCTGGTTCAAGGAAGCGTCAAACCAGTCATACACATCAACCAAAAGCTGCAAATCACCACCTGCATCGCCGGTGGAATCCTCATAATAGAGGGTATTCACAAGCTCAGATGCCGATATCATCCACGCTTCGGGACGATTTGCTTCAGGAGCGAAATCATCCGGCGCCTGCCAGGGCGGATCCCCCTGGGGAAACTGCCAGCAGGCATCGACGGCATAGTTAAATATAAGCTCACCGGAAAGATCAATGGTGTAATGCCTCACCCGTTTCTGGCCAGGGGTGAACATGCCGCGCTTTGAAAGGTCGAGTACCGTAAGGGGATCATCCGGCTCCAGGCCATCGGCGAAATACTTGTAACCGTTCAACGTGGTATTGAAATCGGCGGAACCTGAGTGTGTACCAAGTAAGCCTTCAATATATGCGAAAATCGTATCGCCATGTGGGAATTCAGCCGGATTCCACCAGCGGGCATATCCGTCTGGATTCAACAACCGCGTATCCCCTTCACCCGCCATCACCAAATCGGGGTCGTCGAAACCTGATACCGACCCGTGAGTGAACATAATCC
>CBDVBS010000651.1:0-1539 GCA_965372275.1 uncultured bacterium
TTAATCACCCTGCAAAGCCTATTAATACTTATGTAGATTAACGTGATAATAAATCAGCCTGCGTTAAAAATTATTTTCCGTTTTGCATCTTATAAACTATTTTCGCTCAATCCACCCCGACATTAATTACAGTTGATTTTGTAGATGGTGAACAACCATGCATGAGATAACAACAATACATTGGTTATGGGTCATCGGAATGGGATTGCTCACATTGATCGTCCTTTTCTTAGCCGCCGAAAGCCTTATCAAGGGCAAACTCCAGGCCCCATCGGTTATTCTTGCCGGATTTCTCATTCTCTTAGCGGCGTTCACGATGAGCATGTTTTTAGCCTGCATCAGTGATTTCCAGAATGACAGGCTCGATACATTCAGGTCGATACACAGGGAGTGGAAACATGTAACCGGTTTCTTCCGGCTGGGGTAGTTAGCCCCCAGGCGGGAGATTTATTCCTGAGGTCTAATCCCTATTCAATATATATTTGCGGAAACGCTCCTCTCTGAGGGGTGTTTCTTTTTGCCACGAAAGGTGCCACGGATAAACGACTATCTGGTGCCACGGACAAGCGAGTCTTCGAGCTTGCCCGTGCTCCTGATGTCCACTCCCTGACGGTCGTGGTTCGGATGCTTGACCTCCGGGTGCCACTGACAAGCGTCAACGTGTCCTCTCAACCCCAACAGAGGTCTTGAAGCTTGTCAGTGTTTTTGTCCACTCCCTGACGGTCGTGGCTCGGACGTTTCACATCCGTGTGCCACCGCTTCTACGAGTCTTCGAGGAAAGCGGTGCCTTCTCAACACCGCTATCAGCGAAGACGCTGAGTAGCGGTGGCACACGCAGAAATATAGTTTTGTCAAGAGTTGATCACACCTACCGCGTCGGCAGTACCATGTCCCCGGCACGGATGATGTGGTCGATGCCGTCGTCGTCACGGACGCGCAACGCGCCGTAGCGGTCGATACCAAGCGCGATGCCGTCGATGACGCGCTTAGATACATCCTTCTTGCCTTCGAGATTTACATCAGTTGAGGCTTCATCGTCAGCGTATGCATCGAGGTAAACAGCGACGCGCATGTTGCCGAAGAACGCTTTCTTTTCATACAGGGTCTGGAAGGTCGGGAAATATTCCCACTTGGCGAACATGAGGAAATCACGCATTCCGACGGCACACGACGCGAGCAGCGGTTCGCGCGCGAGTTCTTCACCGGCGGCGGCCATGAGGCTTGTCGGCTTAGTGATGGTCGAGAAATCCCAGTCGCTTCTTTCGCTGTTTACGTTCAGACCCACACCGACGATTATGAATTCCTCAGGCGTGATATATTCCGAAAGGATGCCCGATATTTTCCCGTGGTCTATGAGGATATCGTTCGGCCATTTCAAACGGGCTTCGATGCCGTAGTCCTTTTCAAGCGCGTGGCAAATTCCGAGCGCGGCGGCGAGTCCGGTCTTCGGGATATCAACGCGGTTAAGCTCGTTCTTGAATACGATCGTGAATGTCAGGTCCTTCCCCTCGGCTGCGACCCAGGTGCGCCCGAGGCGTC
>CBDVBS010000652.1:0-1527 GCA_965372275.1 uncultured bacterium
GTCCTTGTCTATCAGGCGATAACAACTTGACAGCGAACCATATACATGGTTAATTCTTTATAAGCCTCAGTTTGCACGTTTGCGTGATTTCCCAGGGATTGAACGATATGATGATTGCAACCTTTTCCAATGCTTTATATAATTCATACATTAGGCGACCGGCACCCGGAAGTCGTTGCCGGCCGCGGAGGTAGTTTCCGAAATGATGAAAAAACTTGCATCGAAACACGGATTCACCCTGGTTGAACTTATGGTTGCCGTGGCAATAATGGCCGTACTGTCGGTTATTGCCATGCAGACATTCGGGGCCGTGAAGGAAAAAGGAAAACTGAAGCAGGTCGAGACATCCATAATGGAGATCGATGACGCCCTTACGAACTACGGCATGGAACACGGCGGGAAATATCCCGGGCTCAAGGAGATTCCCTTCGGCGGCGGAGCATGGATACGTTCCGGTCCCGCCATTATAGGCGGCAACGGGGGCATCCCCGGCGAACCCAACATCCACAACCAGGATGATTTCCTCGATGATACGAGGCAGCCGGATTCACCTTATAGAAACCTGCCCGGCCAGAACCCCACCGGAACACCTCGGCAGAAGATGAAGCCTATCGATGAGTTGTATCGCGAAGGGATTTACAGGTATAAGCAGAACCCGTACAAGGACAACGGCTATGCCATGGTCAATATCGCGTACATTGAGTATGAATACGATCCGACTGCCAATGATTACAGATGGGTGGACATACAGAATCTCGGTTACATCGGACTTGCCCCCGGCGTTCCGGAGATTGACATTCCGGGCAACCGTGTTTACAGGTTACTCAACCCCTGGGACCCCTGGGATCCGAGCACTTATGACAACTACCCGTCAGGCGACTTCGCATATATCCCTCTCAGCTTCACAACCGAGAAGGGGAACTACTGCGAGGGATACTGGCTGATCGGCTATGGCGACAAGAACACGCTGGCTGACAGTCCTTACAATGACATGCTTCTGAATGATCCGAACTGGCCGAATTTCGACCCGCCATTCGGTGACGGTGATCCTTCGACGCAGCCAGCCATTGGAAGTTTCGAGGATTCCGTGCGCCGCCTGATGGCGGGTGCGCTCGTAGTGAGAGGCAATATTTACGAAGATCAATTATCCGGTCTGATCTAAGAATCCATTTCATAAATGTTTTCCCCTACCCGGCAGGCATCTGCCGGGTTTTTGTTGTTGATTGCGGGTTTACTAAAGAAATACGAACCCACTTGGTAGCCCGGGGTTGAAGCATCCTTTGAATATCTTCGTTAGTGAAATCCAGAATAAGTACAAGGCAGCAAGAATTATGATATCCGGGTGGCACGGTCTGTGAGTCTTCGAGCTGACCGTGGTATCCGACATATCAAACAACAGACCACGGTTAGCCCTCGAAGACTCCGGCAAACCGTGCCACCCATCACTCATTATTTATGCAATGTTAGGGTTCATACCAATTTTAGAAATGAACACTTGAATAAACGGGTAGTGTAGGTCTCCCGACC
>CBDVBS010000653.1:0-1526 GCA_965372275.1 uncultured bacterium
CTGCGGCAAACCCACGCCCACACGGACGGTGGAATGGTACCTCGAGGAAATTACCAAACCCGAGATCAATGAAGACCGCATCGAGCAGTTCACCACCGAACGTTACCGCGACAAGCTCAAGGGAAACGCATTGCTTTCCGAGATAATGGCCTCAGGAAAGAACTACTACAACCTTTTCGCCCCGCTTATGTCTGAGGATGATTACCGTACCGTCCAGGATGAGTATGATTTCAAGATCCTTTACAGGGAAATCGTGGAAGGCAACCTCTCGGTGGTGCAGGTTACGGTCAGACCCGTCCTCAAGAGGGGAATAAAAAACTCAACTTCGCTTGAATCGGACACATTGCACCCGCTCCTCAAGCAGGCGTTGCAAGAAAGTATGCACCTCGAATTCAAGTTCGCCCTGCGGCTGACCGATGAGCAGTGGAAGATCAAGGACATCATTTATCCCGGAATTCTTGATGAAGTGAAGTATGAGCGTTCGGCGCCGTCAGTCACTATCCCGCCTCCGGATGAAACCGGGCCGGAAGGTGATGCTGAAGGGGAATCCGGGGGAGCGGACGATGACACGTAGGCTGCTGCTTGCGATAGTGTTCGGAATCCTGTTGAGACTGGCGTTCATCAACGCCCCGATGGTTGACGCATTCGGCAGCATGCGTCAGACATACACCGCGGGATACACGCGCTACATGATCGAGGAAGGGGTAAGCATCCCCGGGCTGCTGAATTCTCCGAGTGTTTTAGTCAGCCACCAGGCTCTCGAGATTCCGATCTACAACCTGCTGACCGTGGCCCTTGCCGGGATATTCGGTGATACCGACTGGGTGTATCGGGCGACAAGTCTGATCCTCTGGATTCTCGGGGCGTTATATTTAGCCATGCTGTTGAAGCGGATGTATGGCGATAACGAGGCGCTGTATATTATTTGGGTTTATACATTACTGCCGCTGTCCATTTTCATCGGGCATTATTATCATCCCGAAATATTATCGATCATCCTGTCAATCGCGGTTATTTTCCACTACTGGTTTTATATTGAGAAGGGACGTCGTCTCGACCTGATAATATCCCTTGTTGCGCTGACGATAGCGCTTCTCGTGAGGGCATCGCATTTCCATCTGTATTTCGCGCTCCTCTTCATCGGGTATGGAAAATATGGCTGGAAAGTTTTCACGAAGTGGGATACATACGCATATATCCTGCCGCTGATACCCGCAGGACTGTGGAGTATACGTGTCAGCGACCTGGCAACCGAGACAAGAATGACCCAATATATCGGTGCGTTCTCATTCAGGTTCAGCCCGAAATTCCTCGGGATGATGCTCTTCCACAGGCTCGGCGGATTGACATTATCACCCATCGGATTTCCGCTGCTTGTCCTTGGCATCGCTGCCGCTAAGGCAAGAATAGGTAGGGGATTCGAATTCGCATGGCTTTACGCATCGCTGCTTTTCATAATCATCGTAGCGAAGGGCAACTTCCATCATCCACATTACCAGGCGATCATGCTTCGACCCGCATCGATC
>CBDVBS010000654.1:0-1504 GCA_965372275.1 uncultured bacterium
CGCGCGTACAAATGCCCGACTAATCCAGATGATTGTCCGCCTCGGTCTGCTCGATGCACTGGAAGATACCCGGTGTAAGGAGATACCGCCCCAGGATAGCTAAATTACTCGGGGCTTTGCCGGGATCAGGCTTCTCAACCATATCGGTGATACGGTATATCCCGTCCTCAACCTCGTGTCCCTCGATGATGCCATAATCCTGCAGCTTGTCTTCCGGGACTTCCTGCAGCGCTAAGATTGTGCACTTCCGGAGGTGGTATTGATCGATGAGTTCGGCGGTGCAGGTTCGTTCGCGCTCGACGATGATATCGCCGAGGAGCACAACGAACGGTTCCCCGCCCACGTGGTCCCTTGCGCATGCCACGGCGTGTCCAAGCCCGAGGGGTTCCTTCTGCCTTATGAAATGTATGTTGGCCATACGGGTCGATTCCTCGACCATCCGCAGACGCTCGATATCGTGTTTCTTCTCAAGGATGATTTCCAGCTCAACGGCCCTGTCGAAATGGTCTTCGACGGCACGTTTACCACGACCGGTGATTATGAGCACATCTGAAAGCCCGGCTGAGTTAGCTTCCTCGACCACGTACTGGATCGTGGGCTTGTCGAGTATTGGAAGCATCTCCTTGGGCTGGGCCTTGGTGGCCGGAAGGAATCTTGTCCCCAGCCCCGCGGCGGGGATTACGGCTTTACGGACTTGATACATCTTATCCCTCAGCTCCTTTTTCGTCGTTTACCTTAGTATTTGCCGGATCGTTCTCATCCCCGATAAGTGCAAGGAATGCCCTGATGTTGGGGAAGCCTTCGAGGTTTTCATACTCCGACAGAATAGCTGAACGCAGGGTGGATGCGTCATCGGCAATGCCCGGCGGCAGAGGCGGTGCAAGTCCGGGAAGTATCTCGCCCATCAGGCGTTCGGCGTCCTTGTACTGGTCGCTGATGACATAGAATTTGCAGAGGTCGTATTTCAGCAGCCTGATATTCTCCGTTTCTTCGGCCACTGTTCTTTCGAGGAAGTCGATGGAACTTTCGAGACGTCCTTCCGCCAAAAGAAGCGTGGCGATCATCTCGGCTGAACGTACACGGTAATCATTCTTGAAGCTGAGTTCGTAGTGTTTGCGAGCCTGGGCGAATTCACGCATGGCAATGAACACCTGCCCGCGCAGGTACTCCACAAGCGGTTTAAGGCTGTTGTCGCTGTTCTCCATCTCGTCGAGATAGAGCAACGCTTCATCATGCAGACGCTGGTTGATTAATTCAGTAGTTGCGCGTTGAATCTGTTCAGCCTCTGAAGGCATTTGATTCCTCCACGTGATTTCCCGAATTGAAATACATAAAGTGATTTCACCCGTCAATTATAAGGCAATAGACGGCGGGGAGTAATGCGGAATCGGATTTTCTTCGAGAAAAGATTCAGGATATTCGGGGATGGTCCTGATGATTGGGGACGGTCCTGAATGGCGCTTGTTTAAGGATTGTATCGCTTTTATGAAGCCGGGTGGGCTAT